>CALXAZ010000015.1 GCA_944386395.1 uncultured Clostridia bacterium | reverse complement strand
TATTATTATTTGCGTTCCAGAGACAGCAGGAGACCGCAAGGTTGTAAACGGTAAGACGTCCTGCCGAGGATACAGCGTCTTGATATGTTGACGTATTATGTGTCCCTGTGTCTGAATCGCAGGGACACTTTTTCATTATGGAGGTGAAACCAATTGGCTAACGAAAAGATTTTACAGTCGAAGCAGGCAATAGTTGCCGAGCTTGCTGAAAAGCTGAAGGGTGCCGCGTCCGGTATACTTGTTGATTATAAGGGTGTTACAGTTGCAGAGGACACGCAGCTGCGCAATGAACTGCGTGCGGCAAACGTTGAGTATTCAGTAGTTAAAAACACCCTGCTGCGCTTTGCAAGCAAGGAGGCTGGATATGAGGAGTTTGATCCGCTGCTCAACGGTACAACTTCTATTGCCATGAGCATGGACGATTCGATAGCACCTGTTCGCACACTTAACGAGTTTGCCAAGAAGATGAATGGCAAGTTTGAGATAAAGGGCGGCTTTGTGGATGGAAAGATCCTTCCGCTGGAAGAGCTCAAGGCTATCGCAGAGATCCCGTCCAAGGCTGCTCTCTACGGAAACCTGCTTGGCATGATGCTTGCACCAATTACCGGTCTTGCTGTTGTGCTTGGGCAGATAGCTGAGAAGCAGGGAGGAGCTCCCGCTGCGGCGGAGGCTGCTGAATAAATCAAAAATCTTATTTATTGAATTTTCAGGAGGTTACTATATCATGAGCGAAAAAATTACTGCTATGATTGAAGAGATCAAGGCTCTTTCTGTTCTTGAGATTAACGAGCTTGTACATGCCCTCGAAGAAGAATTTGGAGTATCCGCTGCGGCTATGGCTGCTCCGGCTGCCGGTGCTGTTGCTGCTGCCCCTGCTGCAGAAGAAAAGACCGACTTTGACGTTATGCTTGTTGAGGCTGGCGCAAAGAAGATCGATGTTATCAAGGTTGTCCGTGAGATTACCGCACTTGGTCTGAAGGAAGCCAAGGCTCTCGTAGACGAGGCTCCGAAGCCGGTCAAGGAAGGCGTTGGCAAGGAAGAGGCAGAAGAGATCAAGAAGAAGCTGGAAGACGCTGGCGCAAAGGTCGAGCTGAAGTAATTTTGCTTCAATATAAAAAGTATAAAAGGGTGGTCGCAATAGCGGCTGCCTTTTTCTTTTTCTGCGCGTGTCACAGCGCTGCCATATGTAAATAATAACTCAACTAAGGGTTGATAGAAAAACAACGATAAGTTGAGGGATTTGCTGCGGAAACAACCTATAATAGCTTCAAAAAGTGAGGAGTAAATTATATAATCAATCACAAGAGAAAGGAGTGTTTTTAATGAATACACTAGGGAAAAAGCTTTCAGAGCTGAGAAAGGCAAAGGGTATGACACAGGACGATGTGGCGGAAAAACTGGGGGTATCGGCACAGGCTGTCAGCAAATGGGAGAATGATATGTCCTGCCCTGACATAATGCTCTTGCCGGGAATCGCGGAGATATTTGGAGTTGCAATAGACGATCTGTTTTCGCGCGAGACAAAAAGGGCGGTTATGCTCCGCGAAAGCGAGAGAAAGCCGTTAGATGAGCTTTTATTTAGGATTGTGGTAAATTCGGCAGATGGGGATAAGGTGAAAATAAACCTTCCAATGCCACTACTAAAGATGGGGCTTGAGCTTGGCATGGCTATGCCGCAAATAGCTGATAGCAATGCGCTGAAAGGGATAGATCTGGAAAAAGTGATGGAGCTTGTGGAAAAGGGCGTTGTTGGCAAACTGCTTGAGGTAGAGAGTGGGGATGGGGACGTTGTGGAGATAGTGGTAGAATGAGGATAACAGTTATAGAGTCGTGTGGGAAAAGAGTAAATATACGCATACCGACAAGGCTTTTATTTAATACCATTACAGTTAAAATAGTGAGCAAAGTAATAAATGGAACAAAGGATACTGATAAAATCTGTGCTTTAAAGAGGGAGGACATTCGGCGTATCGTTAAGGCGGTACGCCTGGCAAGGAAAAATTTTGCTGGGATACCTTTGGTGGAAGTAATTGAGAAAGACGGAGAATATGTGCGGATAATGTTATAAAAGCAGGCGCTTATGCGCCTGCTTTTCTGTGTCCAGATGTGGCAGAGAGAATATACTGGACAGAGGTGATATTATGCTGAGAGAAATTGGATACGACAGGGAAGCAGCTGTGAAATATGCAAAGCGTATGGCATATGAGAGAAACCCTGATTACTATAACTTTGACTCACTTGGAGGAGATTGCACAAATTTTGCTTCACAGTGTATCTATGCTGGGAGTGGTGTAATGAATTATACTCCTGTATTCGGCTGGTACTACAAATCGTTGAATGACAGGACACCATCATGGACAGGCGTACAGTATCTGTATGATTTTTTGGTGTCCAACCTTAATGAGGGACCGTATGGGGCGGAGATATCGCGGGATGGTGTGCAGCCGGGAGATATTGTACAGCTTGGAAACGGGGAGGGGAGATTTTATCACACTCCGGTGATTGTAGCGGTGAGGGGAAGGGAAATTTATGTCGCCGCGCATACATTCAACGCATATATGCGGCGGCTTGACGACTATATATATGATAAGGTGAGATTTGTTCACATACTGGGTGTCAGAAAAAAGATATAAAAATAAATGATATCATGTAGTTAAAAAAGATTTAGGCTGTCCTTCGGGCAGCTCTCTTTTTTCTGCGGCGGATTTTCTTTGAAGAAGCCTCTGACGAGAGATCAAACTGCGAACTCCCAACGAAATTTCTCCCTGTTTGCCGTTCCAGGCTAAGTATTTTTGATGTATGCCGGGATACCTTGAGATTTGCGCATATAACTTCGTGGGAAAGAAGAGGATGACCAGACTCTACTAGTTCTTTGCAACGGGCACCCCATTTCATCGACATTAGCCAGTGCCAGCTGAGTAATATTGTGTTTATTTTCTTCTTTAAAGCATTCATTGATTCCATCTCCTTTTCAGTAAAAGCATTCTGTGTACGGATGTTCCGTCTGAGTACATGATAGCATAGTGCGATTGTCGAATGCAGTCGAAAGAGGAGGAATTTTTTAAAATTTTGATTGAGTTTGTAAATATTTTATATATTATACAGAAAAGAGGGGAGGGCTGTCAGATAAAAGCTTTTCTGCGGTATTGAACACTACCAGAGGTTCGGCTCTGCCAGAGCCGGGCTTCCCTAAGCAAGGTATTCACGAAAATTGATAGTCAAGCCAGGCATTGCTTTTCCACTACACTACATGGATATGGTGAGTGTGGGTGTAATTTTAAAGCAGCACATAACAAACATAGTCTGACCTGGTATGTCATGGCTATGAAAAATAATACCATGTTGCTGAAGAGGTTCGACGTACTGCATTATTGCTGGCAGTGAGGATACTCCTACGGCAATATTAAAAGAGCCAGACGAACATTTGGCGTTCGTCTGGCTCTTTTGTGGTGGAGGCGAGGAGAGTTGAACTCCTGTCCGAAAACACGTCCATGTAACCTTCTCCGGGTGCATCCGATAATTTAAATTCCCTCATCCGACCGCCTACCGGCAGGCTGACAGATTTGGTAGCTTCATAAATTCATGCTCATGTTCAAAGCTTTGCATGAGCACGTTCACCACTAAGTCACGCCCAAACCCGGCTCGTGGTCCTTCCGGGCAGGACGGCCGCCTAATTAGGCAGCGTAAGCGAAATTATCTTCGTTACTTAATTTATAAGGTTGCCATTTTAACGTGGATGACGCCACGACCCGCTTATCACACATCAGCATCCCCGTCGAAACCGGTACGCCCCCGTGGGCACACAGCTCAAAGTTCTGAGCTGTGTGGCTGTTACACAAGTATATTATAAACAATTAAACCGAAAAATCAATAGTTAAGCGTTATGATCAAATGTTACCGGATCTGGATACTCAATGTCGAAGGTGTCAATAGTGACGGTTTTAATTGTCTGATCCTCATTGGGTTTGTCGTTCATATTGCGGGGAACAGAAACTATAGCGTCTACAACGTCCATCCCTTCGATAACTTTACCAAACGCGGCATATTGCCCATCGAGATGGGGAGCCTCTTCTACCATTATAAAGAACTGGCTTCCAGCGGAATCATATGCACGGCTGCGTGCCATGGAAATAACGCCACGGGTGTGTTTCAGGTCATTGTCGTATCCGTTGTCGGAAAATTCACCGGCAATAGCATATCCGGGACCCCCCATTCCGGTGCCGGTCGGGTCACCGCCCTGTATCATAAAGCCAGGGATAACGCGGTGAAATATTAAACCGTCGTAAAATCCATCATTTATAAGCGCGATAAAATTATTTACCGTGTTTTCTGCTTTTTCCGGATAAAGCTCAACCTTTATTATGCCGCCATTTTCCATTTCTATGGTAACTACCGGGTTTTTCACTTCGATTTCCTCCTCGCTCTGGGTAGGGGTACTGCTGGTACCCTCATCAGAAATTATAATTTTTGTCGGACCGTCTGTTCCTCCGATCGCTCCTACGTTACTTTCACAGGATGAGAGCAGAAGAATAGCTGCCAAGAAAATAAACAAAGTCCATCTTTTCATCTGTTACGATCCTTTAGTACCCCTGCTATCTCGCGCTTTGCATCTCGCGCTTTCGCAGCTTCTCTTTTGTCGTGGAGCTTTTTTCCTTTTGCAAGCCCAATTTCCACTTTTACATATGGACCACGCAGATATACCGAAAGGGGAACGAGGGCATAGCCGTCCTGCTGTACCTTTGCGGCGAGCTTGTTTATTTCACGCTTGTGCATAAGAAGCCGCCTCACACGGACAGGGTCTTTATTGAAAATATTGCCCTTTTCATATGGACTGATGTGCATACCTCGGACAAATAGCTCCCCGTCTTTTATCGTGCAGTAACTATCCTTGAGATTTAGAGTTCCCTGACGTATTGACTTGACTTCGGTGCCAAACAGCTCTATCCCTGCCTCGTATTTTTCCTCGATAAAGTAGTCGTGAAAAGCCTTGCGATTTGATGAAACTGTCTTTGCTCCAGCGGGCATTGATTACCTCCTAAAGTTCCGGGTTCAGCCGACATGCGACTTAATATAATTTATAAGTATGTCGGTACCCTTGTTTGTATCAAGAGTTCCGTTGATTATCATATCCGCGTGCCATCTCGATGGCTCAACAAGCTCATCATGTCTGAAACGCACGGTGTCGAGATATCTGTCGGCAATCTCTTCCATGCTCTGTCGGTCGAGCCAGCGCTTGATACGGCGGTAGAGACGCTCGTCACTTTTGAGGTCGATGAACACCTTGAGAGAAAGCTTTTCTCTGATTGTGTCCAGATAAAGAGCAAATAATCCCTCGATGAGGACTATATCGTTTGTCTCATCGGATATTGCGGCGTCAAAATCGCTAAACATCAGGTCGAGGTTCATTGCGTCGGGATGGTTGTGCTCGGCATATTCTATGCGGGTTATCGGGGCAATGACTGTTATCCCGGGGCGCTTATAGTATTTGTCCATGTGGATAACGGCAACCTTGTAGTCCTGACCGAGAAGCTCCTCGAGCCTTGTGGTAATGGTGGATTTTCCGCTGCATGTTCCTCCGGCAATGCCGACAACGTATGGTTTTTTAGACATGTGGATCGTTCCTTTCCCTTTTATAAGTTTGATTTTATGTAGCTTACAAGTATATCAGTTCCTGCATTTGAATCGAGATTTCCGTTTATAACAATGTCTGCATGCCACCTTGATGGCTCAACAAACTCGTCGTGACGGAAGCGCACGGTGTCGAGATATCTGTCGGCAATTTCCTCCATGCTTTGCCTGTCAAGCCAGCGCTTAATACGACGGTAGAGGCGCTCGTCGCTTTGCAGGTCGATAAATACTTTTAGATCCAGCTTTTCCCTCACTTCGTCCTGCCAGAGGGTAAACAGACCCTCAGTAATGACGAGATCGAGGCTGCTGTCGCTGAGTGCGGCGTTAAAATCGCGGAGGAAACCTTCCATATCAACGGCATCGGGGTGGTTACGCTCGATATACTCTTTTCTGGTTATAGGAGCGATAACATTGAAGCCGGGACGTAGAAAGTAGCTGTCCATATGGAATACTTTCATCGAATACCGGCTGCCAAGCCGCTCCTCGAGCCTTGTTGTAATGGTGGATTTTCCGCTGCAAGTTCCGCCAGTTATGCCGACGGAATAGGGTTTTTTCGGCATTTTGATTCCCCTTTTTCTGTATTTTTATAATATCTGGATTTTGCTATGAGGCAGAGACCTCACTGTGCGCCATGGTAAATTAGACAAGAACAATGTTAATACATGCCGGAAAATATGTCAAGTAGAATAGATGGTTTATCACAAACATAAGAGATGCCGGCATCTGCCGGCATCCGGTTATTTTTCTTTTAACAGATTGGCTAGCATTTTTGAATAGGACTTGTTTGAGACTACAAGCGGATAATCTATCACTAGAAGATCGTCAATTTCGTTTTCAGAGATAAGCTTTTCAAGATCCATGTCCGGTGTACCATCGCCGTAGAACTTCCTTGGATCTATAACATATATCTCATCGTAGTGGTTTGTGAGGAAAGGAACAAAGGCATTGCCGTATGATTCTTTTACAACTGCGATTTTCTTTCCCGTACCTGCGCCTGTTGTTATCTTGATTAGGGGCTGATCTCCGCCAAGAAAGCAGAGGTATTTGTTTGCTGAGTTTATCTGAGTGGCAACAACGCTCACCTTGTACCCCTCAGACTCGTTCATCTCCATATTGGGATAAGCCACGGCCGATGACTCCGTTTTTGGAACGTAGTAATACAGGGTGTCCGGATTGTCCCTTAGTATTGATGACTGAGGATACTTGGAGGTGTAGGTGTACATGCTGCCTACAAATCCCTCAAAGCTGCCGGTTTCAAAATCCTCTATAGGGACGGGCTCAAGACCAGTTGATTGACAGAAAGCGGTGTATGCGTAATATGCCCCGAGCTGAGTCCAGTGATGATCTGTGCGGAAAAAGATATACCTGTCGGTGTGCTTGCGTAGCTCTGAATATGCGTCTACCGTAACAACACTGTCGTCCATCTGGGAATATACGCTGTCAATCATATCTTTTTGTGACATGCTGCCCGAATGATATTCCTCCGGAGAATAGAACTCACCGCCATTTGGGGTTATGAGGGATATCACGCGCACACCGGGGAGAGCTTCTGCATAACTGCTGACGGTTGTGGCATAGAGAGACATGTTTTCCTGGTTGGTGTAGCAGATCTCCATTGCCCGGTTGCCAACGATGATTATGCTTCCTTCGTGAAGATCGGCGTCCTCTGGTGTGTTTAGCTCAGGGAGGGTTTCCTCCGTTGATGGAGCAGCGGTGGTCTCTGTTTCCGGTTCAGTATCTGAGGGGGTGGTGGGCTGGTGGGAAACGCCGGTAGATTCGGTCGGGTCAGTGGGGAGAGCTTCGCCACCCGAGACAACATTATCACCGGTCTGGGGTATTAAGAGAGTTAGATCGTTGCTGCTGCTTTCCGGGGTAAAGTAGTACAGGCGGTTAAGATTTCGGTTTGCTTCGAGCATTTTCTCTCTGAGGGGAAAGGTATCGGAGAAATACTTCTCAAAAGAGGAGGTAAAGCTGCCATTAAAGAGGCTCTCAAGCGAGAACTGCGGCATTTTTGCAAGATTGCGGTTTTCGGAAATGGATATGGTAGCGTCAGTGTCGAAAACGCTAACCGCTCCAAATATGAAAATAGGAAGAATAAAGCAGATTATTATCAGATAGTACCAACGGGACATGTTTTTCTCCTTAGAACCTAAAATAGATAAATGGATTGTGTGTAGAACCTATCAGAGATACGGTGCATAGGAACAGCATTGCGGTATTATACGTGATTGCTGAGGCGGAATAGAACCAGCCGGGGATTCTGCGTTTTGAGAAGTCGAGCATAAACCTGTGTGCGATATTTGAAAAAATTGGAGTAGCGCCTATCAGGCAAATTATCAGCAGAGGGAGGTTATTTATAAGAAGTAGGCGCGTGGCTGAATTTGACAGGAGGTTGCCCGAAAGCCCAAAAAGCGATTTAAATGCGGGAAGGATATCCGCTGTGTTGGTAAAGTAGAAAAACACCCAGCCTATAAGGACGAGGAAGAAGGTCCAGGGAATTTTGATTATTCCCGGTAGACGGCGCAGGATGCCGGCAAACAGGTATTTTTCAAGAGCCAGAAGCAGGAAAAAGTAGAGCCCCCACAGCACAAAATTCCAGCTTGCCCCGTGCCAGAGCCCCGTCAGAGCCCACACAATAAACATATTGCGGAGCTGGAAGCGCCTGTTGCCGCCGAGAGGAATATATACATAGTCGCGGAAAAAGGAGCTCAGAGAGATGTGCCATCTGCGCCAGAAGTCGGTTATGGAACCGGAAATGTAAGGATAACGGAAGTTTTCCGTATACTTAAAGCCAAACATTGCCCCAAGCCCGATTGCCATGTCAGAGTAGCCGGAAAAATCGAAATAGATATGGAAGGCATACATTATAATACCAAGCCACATTTGTAAGACGGGGATTGACGAAAGTTGGTTCCCGGTAAATACCGTATCCACTACAGCGCTTGCGTAGTTGGAGATAAGCACCTTTTTGCCAAGTCCACATATAAACCTGGTGGTACCATATGCAAAGTCTCGGGCTGTCGTGTGCCGCGAACTAAGCTGAGCTGCTATATCAGAATAGCGGAGTATCGGACCAGCAATGAGCTGTGGAAACAGCGAAACAAACAGCAGAAAATCCCCAAATGACTTCTGTACGGGGACCTTGTCGCGGTAGACGTCTATGGAATAGGACATCGTTTGAAAGGTATAAAATGATATACCTATGGGTAGGGTGAGCAAAGGAAATGAAAGGGCAAGCCCTGTAAGCGAATTTATGTTCTCAACGATAAAGCTGCCATACTTGAACACTCCCAGTAAAGATAGGTTAATAACAAGAGAGGCAATAAATGCCGCTTTTGCCTGCCATTTTCCGCGAAACTTATCGATTATGCGACCATTGGTATAATCGACTGCTGCACTGATTATGAGGAGGATTACCCAGAAGGGTTCGCCCCAGGCATAGAACAAAAGTGAAAGAATCGTGAGGACAATATTTTTTGAGCGTATGCCTGGACATATATAATATAAAAGAAGAGAAGCTGGAAGAAATATAAAAAGGAAAAGCAAGCTGGAAAAGACCATAACGACCTCCGCGAGTTGATGTTGCAAAGAATACTTTCCCCCTGCTACGGGTGAAATATCCCATAACAAGGAGCTTGCAAACAGATTTACATAATATCTCAGGTGCAGGAAAAATTGTATCAGAAATAGCGACACAAAACAACTCATAATGACAAACAAAATTAAGACAAAACCGTAACAGAAAAAGAGCATAAGTAACATAGCTGTAGCTTGCAGGAAATGGGTGATATGATATATTATTGTGGGAGGTTAGATTTTTAAGAAAAAATTGCAAAAAACATATTGACAAAGGAGTGGGACTGGGGTATACTATCAAAGTGCCTGTGTAGGCACATCACGCGATGATGCGGGAGATTGCCGCAAAACACTGGATATTGCAGCGTTTTCGCTGAAAATCCGGGTGAGCGGGTAACTTTCGCGGAGTATGTCCGAAATCGGGCGGCTGGGAACGACAGATTCATGCGCTAGCTGTGTTCGGCCGGATTTCATCCGGTTTTTTTGTGCCCAGGCATGAAACACACGGCATAGTGTACAGTTTTTCTCACCGTATGCGGGCAGGATTTGCGTATAACGCATAAGGAGGAAATTTTTACATGGCACAGAAGGAAACAATTCGCATAAGACTTAAGGCGTACGACCATCAGCTCATCGACCAAGCGGCAGAGCGTATCGTTGAAACCGCAAAGCGCACAGGCGCTGGCGTTTCCGGGCCGATACCGCTCCCGACAAAGCGCGAGATCATAACCATTCTCCGCTCTCCTCATGTCAACAAGGACAGCCGCGAGCAGTTTGAACGCCGTACACACAAGAGACTCATCGATATTCTCAATCCTGCGCAGAAGACGGTCGAGGCTCTCATGTCCCTTGATCTTCCGGCAGGCGTCGAGATCGAGATAAAGCTGTAAGCCCCTTGTCCGTACACGTAGGTGTGCGGGCGGGTCAAGTTGGTAAAAAGACCAACCAATAACCTTTATAGGAGGATTTCAATGAAAAAGGCAATCATCGGCAAAAAAGTCGGCATGACACAGTTCTTTGATGCCGACGGGAAAGTGATTCCGGTAACCATCATTGAAGCAGGTCCCTGCGTTGTTACCCAGAAAAAAACAACGGATAAGGAAGGCTATGCTTCGATACAGCTGGGTTACGGCGATATCGCCGAGTATAGGCTCACAAAGCCTGAAGCGGGTCACCTCAAAAAGAACGACCTTCCAATGAAAAAGCATCTCAAGGAATTTAGGCTGGAGGACGATTCCACAATTAATGTGGGCGACATTCTCAAGGCTGATATCTTTGCTGAGGGGGACAAGGTCGATGTTATCGGTATAAGCAAAGGTAAGGGCTTTGCCGGTACGATCAAGCGTTACAACGGACAGCGCACACCGACAAGTCACGGCGGCGGTCCTGTCCATCGCCACGCGGGTTCCATGGGTGCAAACTCTACTCCGTCCCGTATCATGAAGGGCAAGAAGATGCCTGGTCATATGGGAGCCGAGCAGGTGACAGTCCAGAATCTTGCGATAGTCAAAGTAGATCCAGAGCTGAATGTCATCGCGGTACGCGGCGCCATTCCGGGACCTAAGGGCGGGCTTGTGTATATCAAGAATACCGTCAAGAAGCAGTTCATTAAGAACACACAGGTCACCGTAAGCACCAATCCGCAGAAGGCATCTGCGAGACGGTAAGAGAGGAGAGTTGAATCATGCCTAAAGCAGCAGTTTATGATATGAGCGGCAAGCAGATCGGCGAAATCGAGCTTTCCGATTCTATCTTCGGCATAGAGCCGAACGTCTCGGTAATGCATGACATGGTAAAGAATCATCTTGCAAACAAAAGACAGGGCACTCAGTCGACCCTCACCCGAACAGAGGTGAGCGGAGGTGGACGCAAGCCTTGGAGGCAGAAGGGTACCGGTCGCGCCCGTCAGGGCTCGATACGCGCTCCGCAGTGGACACACGGGGGCATTGCCCTTGGACCGAAGCCGAGAAGCTATTCATATACAATAAATAAGAAGGCAAGGCGCCTTGCCCTGAAGAGCGCGCTCAGCTCAAAGGCGGCGGCAAACGAGATAATTGTTATCGATAATCTTAATATGGACGAGATAAAAACAAAAAAGTTTGCTGGGTTCCTCAATGCTGTCGGCGCGGGAAATGGCGCTCTTATAGTCACAGCAGCCCCGAATGAAAACATTATCAAGTCCGCGCGCAATATTCCCGGCGTCAAGACAACGATTGCTACTGTTCTTAACACATATGATGTTCTGAACGGCAAGAAGTTTATCGTCGACCGTGAGGCCGTGGCTCGTATAGAGGAGGTTTATGCGTAATGAAATCCGTATACGACATCATCAAGCGCCCGATCATCACCGAGCAATCGATGGAAGCTGTCGAGGACAAGAGATATGTCTTTGAGGTGGCAAAGGACGCAAACAAGATAGAAATAAAAAAGGCTATCGAGGAAATATTCGGCGTAAAGGTCGATAAGGTCAACACGATGAATTACCAGGGTAAGGAAAAGCGCCAGGGAATGCTCATAGGGCGCCGCCCCTCCTGGAAGAAGGCAGTAGTCACACTGAAAGAGGATTCTAAGACAATTGAGTTCTTTGAAGGTATGTATTAAGCCCCCAAAAGAGTTCAGATAGGAGTGTAACGCAAAATGGCGATAAAAAGCTTTAATCCCACAACGCCGTCACGGCGGCACATGACCGTTCTCGACTACTCGGGGCTTTCAAAGGTGAAGCCTGAGAAGAGCCTCATTGAGAAGGTCAAAAAGACGGCCGGTCGCAATTCATATGGTCGTATCACCGTTCGCCATCATGGCGGCGGGAACAAGAGAAAGTACCGCATTATTGATTTTAAGCGCAATAAACTCGATATGCCGGCAACGGTTCAGACACTCGAATACGATCCGAACCGCTCGGCAAATATCGCTCTCATAAAATATGAGGACGGCACACTCGCCTATATCATCGCCCCGATAGGGCTGAATATCGGCGATACGGTGGTCTCCGGTGAAGGCGCAGATATCAAGCCGGGTAACTGCCTGCCGATATCCGCGATCCCGCTTGGAACCTTTATACACAACGTTGAACTGTATCCCGGCAAGGGCGCTCAGCTTGTCCGTTCGGCAGGGACGTCTGCGCAGCTCATGGCAAAAGAGGGCAAGCTTGCGCAGGTAAGGCTTCCATCTGGAGAGGTTCGGATGGTTCCGATGGGCTGCAAGGCATGCATAGGTCAGGTAGGGAACGTAGACCATGAAAATGTGCAGATTGGTAAAGCTGGACGTAAGCGTCACATGGGTATCCGCCCGACAGTACGCGGTTCGGTCATGAACCCGAACGATCACCCGCACGGCGGCGGTGAAGGAAAGAGCCCGATTGGACGTCCGGGACCGGTCACCCCGTGGGGTAAACCGGCACTGGGCTATAAGACCCGCAAGAAGAAGAACCGCACTGACAAGTTTATTGTCAAGCGTCGTAACAGCAAGTAAGCGGGAGGAGGAAATTTAATGAGTAGAAGCGTTAAAAAGGGACCGTATGTTGCTCCCGAGCTTTTCAAGAGAATTGAAAAAATGAATGAGACCGGAAATAAGCAGGTGCTTAAGACGTGGTCCCGTTCCTCAACAATATTTCCCCAGTTTGTCGGCTTTACAATAGCTGTTCACGATGGACGCAAGCATGTTCCGGTGTATATTACCGAGGATATGGTTGGTCATAAACTGGGCGAGTTTGCTCCGACACGTACCTTCAGAGGTCACGCCGGCAGCAAGACCTCGAAGTAAGGAGGATATAGATGGAAGCCAGAGCACATCTGAAGTTTGTACGCATCTCTCCCCGCAAGGCGCAGATAGTATGCGACCTGATAAGGGGCAAGGATGTAAATACTGCGCGTGCCATTCTTATGCAGACTCCCAAGGCGGCAAGCGAATTGCTTATAAAGTTGCTTAACAGCGCGGTTGCAAATGCTGAAAATAACCATGAGATGGATGCCGACCGTCTGTACGTTTCGGAGATCCTGACAACCCCCGGTCCTATCATGAAGAGGTACATGCCGAGGGCTCACGGAAGGGCTTACCGCATAAACAAGCGGACTTCCCACATAAGCATTTCGCTCAAGGAAAAGGAATAGGGAGGTAAGTATGGGACAGAAAGTTAATCCGCATGGCCTTAGGGTCGGCGTTATAAAGGACTGGGATTCCCGCTGGTTTGCCTCCAATGAAAAGGTTGGCGACCTGCTGGTAGAGGATAACAAGATAAGGGAATATCTTAAAAATTCGCTGTACAGCGCAGGTATCCCGAAGATTGAGATTGAACGCGACAACACAAAGGTCCGTATATTCCTGCATTGTGCAAGACCGGGAATGGTCATAGGACGTGGCGGCGCAGAGATAGAAGCTCTCCGTGCACGTCTTGAGAAAATGATAGGGAAGCCTGTTGCGCTCAACATCGTTGAGATCCGCAGCCCTGACCTTAATGCTCAGCTGGTTGCAGAAAATATTGCCTCTCAGCTCGAAAAGCGTATTTCTTTCCGCCGCGCTATGAAGCAGTCGATGGGGAGGGCGATGCGCCTTGGTGCAAGAGGTATCAAGACTGCTGTTTCCGGGCGTCTTGGCGGCGCAGAAATAGCCCGTACAGAGCATTATCATGAGGGGACCATTCCGCTGCAGACACTTCGCGCTGATATCGACTACGGTTTTGCAGAGGCAAAGACCACATACGGTCGCATAGGCGTAAAGGTGTGGATATACAAGGGCGAAGTGCTCCAGACCTCTGGACGTAAGCTCAGCCGTTCGCTTGAGGCCCCGCGTCCGCGCAATGAGCGCCGTAATAACCGCGATAACCGCCGCCGCGATAATAATCGCGATGGGAATCGTGATAACCGTAACTTTAATAACAACCGCAACAGCGGAAACCGCAATAACAATGGGAACCGCAGGGAAGGAGGAGCCAGGTAATGCTTCTGCCTAAGAGAGTTAAATACCGCAAGGTCCAAAGGGGACGCATGACGGGCAAGGCTACTCGTGGCAACAAGGTCACATATGGCGATTTTGGTCTTATGGCGGCTGAGCCGAGCTGGGTAACATCCCGTCAGATCGAGGCGGCGCGTATTGCTATGACGCGTTATATCCGCCGTGGCGGTCAGGTATGGATAAAGATTTTCCCGGACAAGCCGGTAACAGAAAAGCCGGCTGAGACCCGAATGGGTTCCGGTAAGGGCTCACCAGAGTACTGGGTAGCCGTGGTAAAGCCGGGCAGGGTCATGTTTGAGATAGCGGGTGTTCCGGAAGAAACAGCCCGTGAGGCAATGCGTCTTGCTTCGCACAAGCTTCCGCTGAAGTGCAAGTTTGTGACGCGCGAAGATACGACTGGTGGTGACGATAATGAAGGCTAATGAGATAAGAGAGATGTCGGCATCGGAACTTGAGCAGAAGCTCGTTGACCTGAAAAAGGATCTCTTCCAGCTCAGACTCCAGCACGCCACAAACCAACTTGAAAATCCGCTGAGGATCGCGGCCGTCAAGAAAGATATCGCCCGCGTGAAGACGATAATCCGCGAAAATGAGTTAAAGAACGCATAAGTGCCCTAAGGAGGTAAAAATAGATGAGCGAAAGAGCTTTTCGTAAAACCATGACGGGCACAGTCGTGTCCGACAAAATGGATAAGACCATTGTCGTGGCGATTGAGGACAGGGTAAGACATCCGCTCTATGGCAAGATAGTGAAAAAGACCTATAAGCTCAAAGCCCACGATGAAAACAATGAGTGCTCGATAGGAGATAAGGTAAAGGTCATGGAGACCCGTCCGCTGTCTAAGGATAAGAGATGGCGCCTTGTCGAGATAGTCGAGAAAGCGCAGTAAGGGGGTTTATCCGTGATTCAACAGGAGACACGGCTCAAGGTTGCCGATAACACCGGCGCCAAAGAGCTTAAATGCATAAGGGTACTGGGCGGCTCAAGCCGCAAGTACGGAAATATCGGAGATGTAATAGTCGCTTCGGTTAGAAGAGTCACTCCGGGCGGGGTTGTCAAGAAGGGCGATGTTGTAAAGGCTGTTATAGTCCGCTCTGCGAAAGGCGTCCGCCGCGCAGATGGCACATATGTCCGTTTTGACGAGAATGCCGCTGTTATTATCAGGGATGACAAAAACCCGAGAGGAACACGTATCTTTGGGCCTATCGCCCGTGAGCTCCGTGACAAGGATTTCATGAAGATACTGTCTCTCGCCCCTGAAGTTATATAAGGGGAGGGCACAACGATGAATAATCTTCATGTAAGAAAAGATGACATAGTGGTTGTCTTGTCCGGTAAGGACATTGGCAAGCAGGGAAAGGTTCTTGCCTCCGATCCGTCGACGAAGATGGTTCTGGTCGAGGGTGTGAACATGGTTTCCCGTCACAAGAAGCCACGCCGCCAGGGAGAAGTTGGCGGTATCATAAAGAGCGAGGGCTATATCAGGGCGTCAAAGGTCATGCGTGTATGCCCTAAGTGCTCAAAGCCCACCCGTCTTGCACACAAGATAGGGGCTGATGGGGCAAAGACCCGCGTCTGCAAGCATTGCGGCGCAGAGATATAAGGGAGGAGGATGAAAAATGGCAGCACCAAACCTTAAAGAGAAATATACCACAGCTGTGGCTCCTGCCCTTGTAAAGAAATTCGAGTATAAGAACGTCATGGAGATACCGAAGATCGAAAAAGTGGTTATCAACGTAGGTTGCGGAGATTGCCGCGATAATCCCAAGGCGATCGAAGCTGTTGTAAATGACATATCCATGATCGCAGGGCAGAAGGCTGTTATTACGAAGGCAAAGAAGTCTGTTGCTAACTTCAAACTCCGTGAAGGTATGCCGATAGGCGTAAAGGTGACACTCCGCCAGGATCGTATGTGGGAATTTCTCGACAGACTGTTTAATGTAGCGCTTCCGCGCGTACGTGACTTCCGCGGTATCAACGCAAATTCCTTTGATGGGCGGGGAAACTATGCTTTTGGTCTTACAGAGCAGCTGATATTCCCAGAGATAGATTACGACAAGATAGACAAGATCCGCGGTATGGACATAGTGATATGCACCACCGCTAAGACAGACGAAGAGGCCCGCGAGCTGCTTACGCTCATTGGCGCGCCCTTCGCACGTTCCTGAGGAGGCAAATAATGGCTAAAAAATCAATGATTTTGAAGCAGCAGGCAGAGCCTAAGTTTTCCACACGCAAGTATAACAGGTGCAAGATCTGCGGCAGACCCCACGCTTACCTTCGGGACTACGGCATTTGCCGTATCTGCTTCCGGGAACTTGCTTATAAGGGACAGATCCCGGGCGTAAGAAAAGCCAGTTGGTAAATTGCTGAAGGAGGCAGAAATATGCATATAACCGATCCAATCGCAGATATGCTCACCCGTATCAGAAATGCCAGCTCGGCAAAGCATGAGACGGTTGACATCCCTGCGTCTAAAATGAAAAAGTCGATAGCCGATATCCTCCAGCAGGAAGGATATATTGCAGGCTATCAGCTGATAGAGGATGGCGGGCAGGGCATAATCCGCGTCACCCTGAAATATCTCGCGGGCAAAGAACAGGCTATTTCTGGTTTGCGCCGCGTTTCAAAGCCGGGTCTGCGCGTATACGTAGGTACCGAAGAGCTGCCGAAGGTCCTTCGTGGTCTCGGTATAGCTATTATTTCAACATCAAAGGGCGTCATGACCGATAAGAAGGCAAGAGCCGAGCATGTCGGTGGCGAGGTCCTGGCGTTCGTATGGTAAGGAGGTACGGGAATGTCGAGAATAGGTAAACATCCGGTGACCGTGCCTGCGGGCGTTGAGGTCAAGATAGAAGAGGGCAATTGCGTAACAGTTAAGGGACCCAAAGGTACCCTCACGCAGAAGTTTGCCCCATCGATGATAATCGAGCATGATGGGTCTGTTATTACAGTTAAGCGCCCAAATGATGAGAAGGAAAATCGGTCTCTCCATGGGCTTACCCGTACACTCATAAACAACATGGTTGTTGGTGTGGCAGAGGGATACAAAAAGGAGCTCCAGGTTGTGGGTGTAGGATATCGTGCCCAGAAGCAGGGCAATCAGCTCATTATGAACCTCGGTTTTTCGCATCAGGTCACATTTGAGGATACGGACGATATCACAATTGAAGTGCCAAATCCCAATAGCATAATTATCAGCGGTGCCGACAAGCAGAAGGTTGGTCAGTACGCTGCGGAGGTCAGAGAGACAAGACCGCCTGAGCCGTATAAGGGCAAGGGAATCCGCTACGCCGGTGAGTATGTCCGCCATAAAGAGGGCAAGACCGGCGCCAAGAAGAAATAAGGGAGGTGTGCCTAGATGATTAAAAGACCGGACAGTAATGCTCAGCGTCTGCGTAGGCACAAAAGAATCCGCGGTAAGATTTCGGGCACTCCCGAGACTCCCCGCCTCTGTGTGTTCCGCAGCCTCAGCAATATATATGCACAGGTAATCGATGATGTAAATGGTAAGACCCTCGTCGCTGCTTCATCCCTTGAAAAGGGAGTCGGCGAGAATGGCTCGAAGAAGGAAGTTGCCCGCGAGGTTGGCAAGCTTGTAGCAGAGCGTGCCGCAAAGGCTGGCATCGAGAGTGTGGTATTTGACCGCGGCGGCTATGTGTATCATGGTCGTATCCAGGAGCTTGCCGACGGCGCCCGTGAGGGCGGTCTGAAGTTTTAACGGGAGGAGGATATAAATGGCTTTCAATAAAGCTCAGAAGATAGATGCGGAATCGCTGGAACTGACAGAAAAGGTTGTTTCGCTGAACAGAGTTGCCAAGACGGTCAAGGGCGGGCGCATATTTAAGTTTGCGGCTCTTGTAGTTGTGGGCGATGGCAATGGCATAGTGGGCTTTGGTCTAGGAAAAGCAGCCGAAGTTCCGGATGCTATCCGCAAGGGGATTGAGGACGCGAAGAAAAATCTTGTTAAGATAAATCTTTATGGAACGACGATCCCGCATGAGGTCATAGGCAAGTTTGGCGCCGGCGAAGTGCTTCTGAAGCCCGCCGCTCCCGGTACTGGTGTTATTGCCGGAGGGGCAGTCCGCGCCGTTGCAGAGGCTGTGGGCATCCGCGATATACGCACGAAGTGCCTGCGTTCCAACAATCCGCAGAACGTGGTCAGCGCGACGATGGAAGGTCTCAAGTCGCTTAAGAGCGTGGAAGAGGTCTCCCGTGTACGCGGTAAGGCACCGGCAGAGATTTTAGGTTAAGGAGGTCCGGAAAATGGCAAATATGAGCATAAAGCTTGTCAAGAGCCTGAACGGACGTCTTGAAAAGCATATCGCAACAGCACATTCGCTAGGGCTTCGCCGCATTGGCGACACAACAGTCCAGCCGGATAACGCCGCGACCAAAGGCAAGATAGCCCTTATCGGCTACCTGCTGGAAGTCGAGGAAGAAAAATAAGGAGGAGCGAGTAAGATGAATATTCATGAGCTTTCCCCCGCTCCGGGTTCAACAAAAGAGGGCAAGCGCAAGGGGCGCGGTCCCGGCACGGGCAACGGCAAGACCGGAGGTCGTGGACACAAGGGACAGAAGGCGCGTTCCGGCGGTGGAGTCCGCATAGGTTTTGAAGGCGGACAGATGCCACTCACCCGCCGTCTCCCGAAACGAGGATTCAATAATATTTTTGCAAAGCCGCTTGAGGCTGTCAACGTTTCAGCCCTCGAGGTATTTGATGATGGTGCGACCGTTACTGCAGAAGCTCTTATCGAGCGCGGTATATTGAGCAAGTGCCAGTATGGCGTCAAGATTCTTGGTAACGGAGAAATAACCAAGAAACTGACGGTTGTCGCGGCAGCGTGTTCCGGAGCAGCTCGTCAGAAGATTGAAGCGGCCGGAGGAAAGATCGAGGTGGTATAAGTGATAGAGACCTTACGTAACGCGTGGAAGATCCCCGATTTACGCAAGAAGCTCCTGTTCACGCTCTTTATACTCCTTATCTACCAATTTGGCTCTGCAATACCTGTGCCGTATATCGACCAGGCTGCGCTTCAGGCGATGTTCTCGAGCAGGTTCTCCAACACGTTCTTCGGATTTATGGATGCGATGTCGGGCGGTGCATTTTCTCTTGCAACGGTGTTTGCGCTAGGTATCCAGCCGTATATCAACTCCTCAATTATCATGCAGCTTTTGTGTATCGCTATCCCGGCGCTTGAGCGTATGCAAAAGGAAGGCGGTCAAGAGGGTCAGAAGAAAATCGCTGCCATCACTCGTTATGTTACGGTTGCGCTGGGCCTTCTCATAGGTTTTGGCTATTACACCATGATAAAGAACTATGGCTTTGTTACCGACACAAGCTTCTGGGCGGGTCTTGTGATCGTGCTTTCTTTTACAGCCGGTTCTGCATTTGTTATGTGGCTTGGTGAGCAGATTACCGATAAGGGTATTGGAAACGGCATATCGGTTATTTTGTTTGCCTCCATTGTTTCGCGCATCCCCAGCATGATATCCACTATTGGTAGAGATGTCCAGAATGGTAATACGCACTGGATAACAGTTATCATATTGCTGGTTGGAGCTGTAGCGGTAGTTGGATTTGTTGTGTTTATTACAAATGCTGAGCGCCGCATACCCGTCCAGTATGCAAAGAGAGTTGTTGGACGCAGGATGTACGGAGGGCAGTCTACCTTTATCCCGATGAAGGTGAATATGTCCGGAGTTATGCCGATAATCTTTGCTCAGTCTATTGCAACTTTCCCATCCACGATAGCCGCATTTTTGCCGGCACCAGCGGAGGGAAGCTTCTGGGAAGGATTCCTTGATGGCATTTCCAACACATCGCTTTTGTATGCAATAGCTCTGTTTATTCTCATTATCCTGTTTAGCTATTTCTATACGGCGATCTCATTTAACCCGGTTGAGATAGCAAATAACCTCAAGAAAAATGGTGGTTTTATACCTGGCTTCCGTCCCGGCAAGCCGACTTCGGACTTTATGACAAAAGTACTGCATAAGGTAACGCTTTTTGGCGCTATATTCCTCGGCTTTATTGCCATACTGCCCATTATCCTCAACAAGTGGCTTAATATTGCAGGTCTTTCGATCGGCGGTACGTCGCTGCTCATTGTTGTCGGTGTTGCGCTTGAGACTGTAAAGCAGCTGGAATCTGAGATGGTTATGCGCCACTACAAAGGATTCCTGTCATAAGGAGTTACGATTAACATGAAGCTTATTTTACTCGGAGCTCCAGGATCTGGTAAGGGGACGCAGGCGGCTTTCATCTGTGAAAAGCTGTCTATCCCCTCCATCTCCACAGGGGCAATACTTCGTGAAGCTATAAAAAATGGCACGCAGACAGGTCTGAAAGCCAAGGAGTATATGGATGCGGGCAAGCTAGTCCCAGATGACATTATCCTTGGAATAATGGAGGATAGGCTTGCTGAGCCGGACTGTGCAAACGGTTATATCCTCGATGGCTTCCCGCGCACAATACCCCAGGCAGAGGCGCTTGAGAAGATAGCGTCGATAGATTGCGCCCTCTCGATAGAAGTTTCTGATAGCGAGATAGAGCAGCGCATGACTGGGCGGCGTGTGTGCAAAGACTGCGGAAAGACCTTCCATATAACTGGCAATCCACCCAAGAAGGAAGGCATATGTGACGATTGTGGCGGCGAGCTTATACAGCGCGACGACGACAATCCTGAGACGGTCAGAGCGCGTCTCACTGTTTATCACAACGAGACAGAGCCCCTCAAGAGTTTTTATGAGGGCCGCGGCAAGCTCCGTAGGGTAAACGGTGTAGGCAGCGTTGAAGACATCAGGGACTCGGTATTCGAGACCCTGGGTATATAACTATGATAAATATAAAGTCGCCGGCGGAAATCGAATTGATGCGTGAGGCTGGTAGGATTACAAAGAATGCGCTTATAGTGGGCGGAAAGCTTGTAAGACCGGGCATCACCACCGCCGAGATAGATGCTGCTATTGAGCGGTACATTCGCTCGGAAGGCGCCAAGCCCTCATTCAAGGGGTATGCGGGCTTTCCAGCGAGCGCGTGTATTTCTGTAAACGACGAAGTCATTCACGGTATTCCTGGGAAGAGGAAGATACATGATGGCGATATTGTGTCTATCGATGTGGGAGCCATACACGAGGGGTACCACGGGGACTGCGCTGCAACCTTTATGGCAGGTACCGTCTCTGCCGAGGCAAAGGCGCTTATAGAAGTTACACGGCAGTGTTTTTACGAGGGCATAAAATATGCCCGGGTCGGATACAGGATATCCGACATATCGCATGCGGTCCAGGTCTATGCAGAGAAGCACGGATATTCCGTTGTCCGCAGCTATGTTGGGCACGGAGTGGGCGCGCAGCTGCATGAGTCGCCGGAGGTACCGAATTTTGGAGCCCCCGGGAGAGGAGCCCGGCTTGTTGCGGGCATGACAATTGCGGTTGAACCGATGATAAATATCGGGACTTTCGATGTAAGGGTGCTTGATAACGAATGGACTGTGGTGACCGAGGATGGCAGCCTGTCCGCGCACTATGAAAATACCATCCTTATCACAGATGGAGACCCGGAGATACTCACTGCGGGTGAAGAGGACATCTGATGAAGCTGGAAGAAGGCGCGGCAGTTGTTTCCCTTGCGGGGCACGACAGGGGAAGATGTTTCTTTGTTGTTGGCAAAGAAGAAGGATATCTTCTTGTGGCTGACGGCAGAGCAAGAAAGATCGAAAAACCAAAGCGGAAAAAAGTTAGGCATATTCGTGTTGTTGGCTTTCCTGAGGGAGCTGTGGCAGAGAAGCTGCGGCGAGGGGAAAAAGTTTGCAACCGCGAACTGTGGATGGGAGTGCGAGAGTTTAAAGAGCATTCCCGCTCAGGACATGAGGAGGTAGCTTCTTGGCAAAAGAAGATGTAATCGAGCTTGAAGGTACAGTGGTAGAATCACTGCCAAACGCCATGTTCCAGGTTGATATAGGCAATGGTCACACGATTCTTGCTCACATATCCGGAAAGCTCAGGATGAATTTCATCCGAATACTTCCCGGGGACAAGGTGACCGTGCAGATGTCGCCGTATGACTTGACCCGCGGTAGGATAACCTGGCGTTCTAAGTAAGATTTTATTAAAAGCCAGTCGCAATATGCGGCGTTTGGCAGAACATTTAAGCAATGGGTCGAAAGACCCAATAGATGGAGGTTTACCATGAAAGTAAGACCGTCTGTAAAGCCCATGTGCGAGAAGTGCAAGAGCATCCGCCGCAAGGGCAAGGTAATGGTTATCTGCGAAAATCCGAAGCACAAGCAGAGACAAGGTTAGTAGGAGGTAAAAAAGTATGGCTCGTATTGCCGGTATAGATCTGCCGAGAGATAAGAGGGTAGAGATTGGTCTCACCTATATCTACGGCATAGGCAAAAAGTCGTCGGGCGATATCCTGGCAGCAACAGGAGTAAATCCCGATACCAGAGTTAAGGACCTCACAGAGGACGAAGTTGCAAAGCTGCGTGACCTCATAGAAAAAGAGTATCATGTCGAAGGTGATCTCCGCCGCGACATAGCTCTGAATATTAAGCGTCTGACAGAGATAGGCTGCTATCGCGGTCTCCGTCATCGCCGTGGGCTTCCTGTTCATGGGCAGCGCACAAAGACAAATGCACGTACCCGCAAAGGTCCTAAAAAGACTATTGCCGGTAAGAAGAAGTAAGGAGGAAGTAAGATGCCGAGTCCCAGAAGACGTACAGTCATCAAGAAGCGCCGTGAGCGCAAGAATATCGAGAAGGGCGCCGCTCATATCAGCTCCTCCTTCAACAATACTCTGGTCACTATCACAGACCTCCAGGGGAATGCTCTTTCATGGGCAAGCGCCGGCGGTCTTGGGTTTCGTGGCTCAAGAAAGTCCACGCCATTTGCCGCACAGACAGCTGCCGAGACAGCGGCGAAGGCTGCAATGGAGCATGGGCTTAAGACCGTAGAGGTCTATGTTAAAGGTCCCGGTTCAGGGCGTGAAGCGGCTATCCGCGCACTGCAGGCAGCGGGGCTTGAGGTAAACATGATAAAAGACGTTACCCCAATTCCGCACAATGGCTGCCGTCCGCCGAAGCGCAGACGCGTTTAATTGATGGAGGTGTCTAATTAATGGCAAGATATACTGAGGCCGTATGCCGGCTCTGCCGCCGTGAAGGTCAGAAGCTGTTTCTCAAGGGAGACCGCTGCTTTTCCGATAAGTGTTCCATCGACCGCCGCGCCTATGCTCCCGGTCAGCATGGACAGGGACGTAAAAAGCTGAGCGAATACGGGATACAGTCCCGTGAAAAGCAGAAGGTGCGCCGCTATTATGGCGTTCTTGAAAGCCAGTTTAGAAAGTACTTTGCAATGGCAGAAAAGCGCAGCACAGGTACTCCCGGTGAAAACCTGCTTCAGATACTCGAGACACGTCTCGATAACGTTGTTTACCGCATGGGCATGGCAATGTCCCGTCCGGAGGCAAGGCAGCTTGTCCGGCATGGGCATTTCACCGTGAATGGTAAAAAAGTTAACATCCCTTCTTATCTCGTTAAGGCTGGCGATGTTATCGCTCTAAAGGACTCTAGCCGCAGCCTTGAGAAATTTAAGGCTGTTATAGAGGCAAATAGTTCGAAGCCTGTTGCAAAATGGTTGGATTTCGACCAGAATACACTTCAGGGAAAAGTCATTAATCTTCCTGAAAGGGCAGATGTTGACCTCCCGGTCGAGGAGCACCTTATCGTCGAGTTGTATTCCAAGTAATCCCTCAATATTGGCATAAGCTGTAAACCGTGCGGCCGGTACCGCCGCACCTTTGACAAGGAGGGTATTTAATGGTAGAAATTGAAAGACCGCGCATAGAGTGCATTGGAACCGAAGACGATCTTTCCTATGGAAAGTTTGTCGTAGAGCCGCTTGAGCGGGGCTATGGCACAACACTTGGAAACTCGCTCAGACGTGTTCTGCTCTCGTCTCTCCCGGGAACAGCTGTTACAAAGATAAAAATTGCTACAGTACAGCACGAGTTCTCGACGATCATAGGCGTTAAGGAAGATGTTACAGAAATTGTCCTTAATGTAAAAGGTATTATAGCAAAGCTCCATAGCCCCGGCTCCAAAACGGTATATATCGAGGCTTCCGGAGCACGCGAAGTTGTTGCAGGAGATATAAAATCCGACGGCGAAGTTGAGATATTGAATCCGGAACACCACATTGCGACATTAGGTCCGGATGCTGTTCTAAATATGGAGCTTGTCCTTGGTCAGGGCAGGGGATATGTTTCGGCAGAGAAGAATAAAGGTGCGCAGTCTATCATAGGTGAGATTCCGGTAGATTCACTCTATTCCCCGGTAAAGAAGGTCAATTATTCGGTCGAAAATACCCGAGTTGGAAATATGACAGACCTGGATAAGCTGACACTTGAGGTTTGGACGAATGGTGTTATCTCGGCAAGAGATGCTGTGAGCCTGGGGGCAAAGATCCTCTGTGATCATCTAAATCTGTTTACCGACCTGTCAGAAACCATAAGCGCCAAGTCCACAGTTGTTGAAAAGACTGAGGCGCAGCGCGACAAGGTGCTTGAGATGACAATAGAGGAGCTGGATCTCTCGGTTCGTTCGTTCAACTGTCTTAAGCGTGCTGGTATCAACACAGTGGAAGATCTTATAAACAGGACGGAGACTGACATGATGAAGGTCCGCAACCTCGGACGCAAATCGCTTGATGAAGTTATCAACAAGCTTGCTGCTATGGGTCTGGGGCTTGCAAGCGAGGACAACTGAGCTGATACTATACTGATTTAATCCTTTAGGGAGGTTATTCAAATGCCTAGAAAACTGGGACGCGCCAGCGCTCATCGCCGTGCGGATATGAGAGCTATGGTGACCTATCTGCTTGAAAACGGCAGGATTCAGACCACTATAACAAGAGCTAAAGAGGTTGCGCCTGTTGCTGAAAAGATGGTTACCATTGGCAAGAAAAATACGCTCGCTGCGAGACGCCAGGCTATGACATACATTAAAAAAGAAGATGTTGTAAAGAAGCTTTTCGACGATATTGCGCCGAAGTATACTGAGCGTAACGGCGGATATACACGCATAATGCGCATCGGACCGCGCCGCGGCGATGCTGCTGAGATGGCGATTGTAGAGCTGGTAGACTGATAAAATATTAAAGGGGCACCATCTGGTGCTCCTTTTTGTTTACATTTACGTTTGCTGGCAAATAATATCCATATGAGCGGAACAAAACTGTAAAAAAATAGTCTAAATACATGGAAAAGTCAAATTTTCACATAATGATAATGATTCGACCAAACACTAGGGGAAAGGAAAAAGCATGAGGCGTATATTTGCAGTTCTTCTTGTGGCTACAATAATGGTATTGACAGGATGTAGTCAGGTAGAGATCACAGAAACAAGTAGTGCACAGGTCACCTCCACAACAGAGAAAGTCGATAGAGAAATCTATGCCGGGAAAGTAGTTACGAATAAGGACGGAATTATCTCAATTGCCGGAAATTCGGGAGAGTTTATCCGGTTGGAGCTCAACGGACTAGAGCTTGTTGGAGAAGGAGACGAAGTTGTCTCGGTATCAGACATTACAGAGGGGACGCTTGTTGAAATAGAATATAGTGGTATGATAATGGAGACATACCCGGGAAAGCTCTATGAGCCGGAGACACTCAGAGTAGTTGGCAGAGAGGATTCTGTTACCGGGCTATATAAAAACGTGTTTAATGATTTGTACAATACAGACCCGGCGCTGAATTCAGATATACTGATGATAGCGTTTGACTTTACAAATGTAGAAAATATGGGTGATGCAGAAAAAGAGATCTTTTGCTGGGAAATAAGCGAAGAATATGGTCTGGAGGTAGTTGAGTCAACGTTTGACGAGCTGTGTGATGAGGGGTATATAGATAGTGAAAATTTGTATTTTGAAGATGGGATTTTGGTTACCCTAAGTGATAGCGAGATAGATAACGGAAGCTTTGAATTTGATATAGACAAGTGGCGCAGCGGTGTAGGAGCGTACTTTTTAAATAACTGTGTTGCTG
>CALXAZ010000014.1 GCA_944386395.1 uncultured Clostridia bacterium | reverse complement strand
GTGTAGTAGCCTGCCGGGGAGCTAATAATGCGCGGTATGCGTGAAACTATCGTGGCACAGGTGTGCTCAACCGTAGCCGGTTTTTTGACGTAAAATGAGGTGTCTGGCTCTCCGACTATCTTCCAATCACACATATCTCCGTCGTCCGGTCCATAAACCTTGCCTATACACTGTGTCTCTATCACCGGACCCTGGAACGTCTCGGTCGTAACGACCGCGCTCATACCTATGCAGTGCCCCTTCGGAATGGTGCGACCAAGCGTCTCCGAATAGAGATCCTTGTCATAGAAATACGGAACGCATTTCTGAGTCTGGGATTTTATTGTCCATCCCATCTTAGAGCAAAGCGCCTCATTTGAGTTCCACACGTATGAAGGCTCCAGCGTCTCAGGATGCGCTATCTTTTCCTCAAATTCCTCAGGCGTCAGCCCTGCCCCATGCGCCTCTGCAAGCGCAAGACCATAGTCCTCAACATTGTAGCTCACAGCCCCCTCGATCTTATCGATACGCTGTACTCCACCCGCAACAGCCGCTATCATGTTTATCCAATAGATATCCTGCATACCGCTGCCTGCAATGGTGCACCCATTCTGTTTTGCAAGTATATCCAGCTTATTTGTTATCTCCGGCGAGGTCGTCCACGGATAGATCGCTTCCTCACAAGTGGTAATAACATTTATCCCGCGGCTGAGTATCTTTTCAAAATGGGGATAGCAGTCACTCATAAAGCTGAAAAGAGTTACTACCGCTATGTCGGCGTCACACTCGTCCAGAACAGCATCTGCATCGCTGCGGATCTTCACACCAAGCTTTTGCCCCAGCCCCGCAAAGTCGCCGATGTCCATACCGACAACATCCGGGTTGATGTCTATTGCACCTACAATTTCTGCTCCCTTTTCATAGAGATAGCGGATGATATATTTTGCCATTTTTCCGCATCCATACTGAACTACCCTGATCTTTTCGTTGAACATTGTAAAACCCCCTTTAGTTGTTTTTGATTTTCCGGTCGGAATTATTCTTTCCCTGCTTTGCCTGAATAATTCACAGCCTCTAACTTAAATATACCACTTTAAAATAAAAAGGCAAGAGCTTTCCGTTAAATTTTTGACAATCTAAAAAGTTTTCCTATTATTGCAAATTTTGCTGATTAAGCGTGTCCCTCCGGCATATACTGTCTCATCACATATTTTACGGGAGGACAGGATGGATACTTTTATAGTCATATTTCTATTTTCTGCTGGAGTAATTTTAATAATAAAGGGTGGGGACCTATTTGTAGACGCGGCAGGCTGGATAGCTGAAGCTTCGAGAATTCCAAGGTTTGTTATAGGGACAACTGTCGTCAGCTTTGCCACTACACTGCCAGAGCTGATTGTCTCGCTGATAGCTGCCAAGGAGGGCAGTGTGGGTATATGCACAGGCAACGCTGTCGGCTCGGTCACAGCAAATATTGGTCTTATACTGGGAATTTCAATTGTATGTATACCTGCGGCGATAGACAGGCTCCAGTTTGCGGTAAAGGGTGCGCTTATGTTTCTCGCAGGGTTTTTATTATTTCTTTTTGCGCGGAGCGGCGAGCTGAAAATTGGAGAAAGCTTCTTCCTGCTTGCAGTTTTTGCAGTATTCATGGCAGAGAGCCTCAGAGAGGCAAAGCTCTCCCGCTCATCAGATATGAGCACACATATAAAAACAGAAAAAAGGACAGCTTTTGCAAATCTGGTCAAATTTGTACTTGGAGCTGCCGGAATAGTATTTGGCGCAGACCTGCTTGTCGATAACGGAAGCGAGCTTGCAAGGATAATCGGCGTCCCGGAAGGAATAATAGGCGCCACGATGATAGCTGTCGGTACTTCTCTTCCCGAGCTTGTAACAACGATAACAGCTATCGCAAAAAAGCAGGCGTCCCTATCTGTTGGAAATATTCTCGGTGCAAACATAATAGATCTTGCTGTAATACTACCGATATGCACCATAGCATCGGGCGGCTCCCTCCCAATCCCTCCCCAAACCTATCTGCTCGACCTGCCAGTATGTCTTGGAATTATCCTTGCCGCAGTAATTCCTGCAATACACGCAGGAAAATTCCGGAGGACACAGGGGATTGCGATGCTTATTTTATATGCGGGTTACACAATATTTTTGTGTATCGGGCAGGGCTAAATGGCTTGCGCAGAGGTTTTGGGTATGATATGATTGTTTATATTGAATACAATGCCCAATATAAGCTGTATTCTTAGAAAAGAGATAATAGAAAGGAAGGGACACAAAATGATTGCAATAACAGGCGGGAAGGTCGTCACCGTTACAAACGGCACTATAGACAACGGTGTGGTCGTTATCGACGGAGGGAAAATAATTTCTGCCGGAAGTGCAGACGAAATCTCAGTCCCCGCCGGAGCTGAGATAATAGACGCCTCTGGGAAATGGATAACACCCGGTTTTATCGATGCACATACCCACATATCTACCTTTAATGAGCCGCAGACGCTTCCTGGCACATACGATGGAAACGAAGTCACTGACCCTGTTACCGCTCATATACGCGGTATAGACGCGCTCAATCCCAACGACGTTGCGATAGGCACGGTACGCGCAGCGGGCTTTACTACCTGCTACACCGGTCCCGGCTCTGCAAACGTTATCGGTGGCACAGGGCTATGCTTTAAAACTAAACAGGGAAAAACCGTCTTTGATATAGTTATACCCGGCACCGAGTGCATGAAATTTGCCCTTGGCGAAAACCCAAAGCGGGTCTACGGTCAGAAGGGCAAGATGCCATATACGCGGATGGGCGTTGGAGCCGTCCTGCGCGAAGCCCTGTTTAATGCAAAGGTATACTCCGATGCTCTCAAAAAGGCTGAAAGCGACCCTGAAAAAGCGCCAAAGCCCGATTTCAAGCTGGAGGCTCTCGTACCTGTAATACGCAGGGAGATGAAAGCAAGGATACACTGTCACCGCTCAGACGATATCGTTACCGCTGTGCGCATAGCAGAGGAATTTAACCTCGACTACACTATTGAGCATTGCACAGAGGGATATATGATTACCGATTTCCTTAAGGAACATCATGTCCGCTTTGTCCTCGGTCCACTCACAATGGGGCTTTCCAAGATGGAAATATGGAACGCAACCCTGAAGGCTCCGGGGATAGTTGAAAAGGCAGGAATAACTGACTTCTGCATCATGGAGGATACATCCTCTGATACAAAGTATCTTCCTATACATATCGGTCTCTGTATTGCGCGCGGACTGTCTGAGGAAATGGCGATGAAGGCTGTCACAATAAATCCGGCAAACCTCCTCGGCATATCCGACAGGGTTGGCTCTCTCGAAGCGGGCAAGGATGCCGATATTGCCATATGGAGCGGCAACCCATTTTCAAACTTTACCCTTTGCGAAAAAACGATAATCGACGGCGAGGTATATGACAACCTCAACTAACCCCAAATATACCGCCAGCTCAAGAATATCGCTCCTAAGATTTAAACAAAAATGGTAGACACTTTCGTGTCTACCATTTTTATTTCGCATTTTTTACTATCTTCTATAAAAGTTATTTTAAATCTTAGTAACCTATTGTGATATCACGATTGAGGAACCTGTCGTAGGCTTCCTGACGGTACTGGATCATTTCCTTAACTCCGAGCTTCTCTATCTCTGAAATATAGGTGTCGTACTCAGCTTCAAGGTCTATCTGACCTGTGACTGCCTTGACAACCCACTCATCTACGTATGTCTGCACGTCGTTATAAATGCGGCTATACTCGGTATAGTTTGCTTCATCAACGTCAACGCTGATTGTCGGGGCATAGTCAACAAGGTTGGAGTCCCACACCTCGCCGCAGGTATAGCGGGCCTTGTCGGACATGTTCTCGGATATCTCGCGCTCCCAGTCGTACCAGCCGGAGCGTGAACCGTGGATGATAGCACACTTTGCCATCATACCGGAAAGGGAGATGCCATCCGGGTTCTCTGTGATATAATCCATGAAGTACGGCTTCCCGTCCTCGCCGAAGTAGAATGTCTCGCCCTCAATGCCATAGTTAGACAGCAGAGCGCCTTCTTCTGTATACATATAGTCCTGATACTGGCAGATTACCGGGATCAGCTCTTCCGAGCAAGCGGTGGTGATTGTCGTCCAGGAGTTTGTCGCGTATGTCGCAACGGAAGCATAACCTATCCTGCGCTCGAATCCCTCTTCCACTACCGGGATAGTGATAGGAGTCCAGTTCGGGTTTTCGGCGTCCTTGGTGGAGCGGTCGTAGCGGTCTACGTCTATGTACATGATAGATCCAACGCACGCCTTGCCATTGAGGTACAACGACTCACGGTCTGTCGCTGCACGGGAGTAGAAGTCCTGATCGATGAGCCCTTCCTCATACCACTTGGCGAACATCTGCAGATATTCCTTGAAAGCGGGCTCATACGGGCTGTATGATACGACTCCGTCTATATTTGTCCACTCATCATTGAGGTTGCGTCCTGCAAGGAGCTGCACGTCGGAACCATCATTGTAGTTTGACAGATACGGGGCATCAATCTCTCCAAGCCCGGAGTTTTTGAAGGTTGTAAGCATATCATACCAGTCGTCATAGGTAATAACTTCATCAAGGTTTATGCCAAGCTGCTCTGCCCAATCGCCACGGACCTGCGGCCCGTTGAAGGATGGCTGGAGTGTCTGCTTTATCTCGTACCAGAAAGCGATGCGGTTTTTATCGGTAAGGGTCATACGCAGGCACAGACCTCCATCCAGCTCTTCCGTGTTCTTTCTGCGCAGCATATAGTTTTTCATATAGTCGGTGTAGGGTGAAAGGTCGATGATAATATCCTGATCTACATATTTGTCGATACCGCCTATGTAGTATGTGCTGCCACACACTATGGCATCTGTGTATGTCTGTGACGCTATCATCAGGTTGAACTGTGCCACAGCCTGGTTTGCGTCGGTAGATGGATGTGTCCACTCAATATGTACATTTGTGCGTTTCTCCATCTCCTGACGGGCAATAGACTCATTTTGCGTCTGCATTCCGGAAGCCGCGCTCGGCGCGCCGCCCCACATCGTGAAAGTAACCACGTCACTGGTTATTGGAAGCTGGACATCGTACTCGCCGTTTTCATTCAGCTCGTCGCTTCCGCCTTCATCTTCCCCGCCGCTTGCCGTGGTCTCTGTGGCAGCCGTTGTCGCCGCAGTGGTGGCAGCGGTCGTGGCGGCAGTGGTGGTCGTCTCCTCGCCACATGCCGCAGCAAAAGCGACCAGCAGAACGATGACAAGAAGCAATGCAATAAACCTTGTCTTTTTCATATTACTTTCTCCTTTTTAAGATTTGCCGTTTCGGCTATCTGTATTATATAGTCGCTTTTGTTAATAGTATATTCATATTTTTGCTGAATTTTAATTCTTTATTTCCAATATTTTAAATCTATATTTCTAACCTTTTACACTTTTTCTTTTTAAATATTTTCTTTTTGGGTCAATATTGTTGTTTTAAAGAACAATATTCTACGGTTAATTTTTGTGCATTTTGCTATATACTCTTTAAAAAAATTTTTTGATTTGTGTTTTATTACAAAATATTCTCTTTTTCCTCAAAATTCAAAGCATATTATTTAAACAATAATATACTGCCTATTTATATTAATATATAAACAAAAGGCAGGGGCAGCCCTGCCTTTTATATTTTCAAAAAGCCATATCTATCTCATGCCTAGTCTCACAAGAATTTCCCTAAGGCTATCCACAAAATCCTCTTCTGCTCCCCACGAAAAGCTAAAAAGCGCCCCCTGTCCACCTCCGGCGCCTACGGCATCTACAGTCGTCTGCCGGTCATCTCCACATATAAGCACCGAGAGGCTTGCCCTGTTTGAGGCTCGCATATAATATTTTTCAAAAACTAACATCGTCACTGACATTTCTCCAACACTCCGGGACGATCTGCCAACAAGTTCACAGCTCATTCCGCTGTCCCTTATCCCGTTTTCAACTGCGGTTATAACCGTCCCAGCTCCAATTTCCCCTCTCATACTAAGATCTGCCATTTCCCTTTGTCCTCCTTATACCTTATATAATATATTCTATAATATCAAATCGCCCCACGCTCCCCTTCTGTTTGTGCAAGGCTACAAACATTATCCCCGCACTTTAACATACGGTTATTTTATGGTATACTTTCGCTGGCAAACGCTCTCTGCATACCAACAAAATTTCCAAAAAGGACGGTATATAAAGGCTATGGATGCAAAAAAACTTCGCGGCAACATTATGCTCATACTCACGGCCCTGATATGGGGCTCTGCTTTCGTTGCACAGAGCATAGGGATGGACTATGTAGGTCCCTTTACATTTACTGCCGTTAGGAACATCATTGGTGGCAGCGTACTTCTTCCATGTATCGCGCTGATAAACCGGGGCAAAAATACTGCCGCCCAGCCTGCCAGGCCCCGGGACAGAAAGCTCATCGCAGGCGGCATAAGCTGCGGCATTGCCCTGTTTATAGCAAGCTCGCTGCAGCAGATTGGCATAAGCATGACAAGCGTCGGCAAAGCCGGGTTTATTACAGCCCTATATATCGTTATCGTTCCGCTGCTCGGGCTTTTTCTAAGGAAAAAGATATCACCCGCAGTCTGGGCAGGGGTCGTTTTTGCGACCATAGGGATGTACCTGCTCTGCATAACGGAGAGCTTTTCTATCGGAACCGGCGATCTCCTGGTATTTTTGTGTGCCCTGTTTTTCTCGATACATATCCTTATTATCGACCACTATTCTCCGCTTGTTGACTGCGTAAAGATGAGCTGCATACAGTTTTTTGTCTGCGGGGCTATATCCCTTGTCCCTATGCTCGTCTTTGAAAGACCGCAACTTTCAGCCATATTGTCCGCATGGGCTCCACTGCTATATGCTGGTGTCCTCTCAAACGGAGTGGCATATACTTTTCAGGTGCTGGCGCAAAAGGATACCTCCCCTGTTGTTGCCTCTCTTATCCTCAGTCTTGAGTCGGTATTTTCCGCTCTTGCCGGATGGGTCATTTTAGACCAGTCTCTCACTCCACGCGAGCTTGCCGGATGTGCTCTTGTATTTTGTGCAATAATTCTTGCACAGCTCCCGGATATGCTCGCCTCTGTAAGGCAGAAAAGTTGCGTTTCCTGATGTCCCCCAGGATTTGCTAACGTGTGATAATAAAAATTACTTTTCTTTGTGATTATTATATACTATTTTCTTATAATTTGCAATATGCCGATGCAAAATTTTGCGTTGGCATATTTTTTTGCGGAAATGTCTTTTTCTTTATTAAAATAAATTAAAAAATAAATGTTGACGGCACCATAGCCTTGATATATAATACATGTATTATTGTATACAAGTATTATAGGAGGATGGAGAAATGCTAGTACCTAACAAAAAAAGTAACCTGCTAGAGCAGGACCCATACAAATATTCTCTTCAGGACGTGGAGTTCCCCATGCTCTACCGGGACATCTTCCCCTACGAGGAAGTGCCAAAGATCCCCTTTAACCATCGCCGTGTCCCCATGGGCATGCCGGAGAAGATATGGATAACCGACACCACCTTCCGCGACGGGCAACAGTCGCGCGCACCATACACGGTAAAACAGATAGTTGACCTGTATAAAATGATGGCAAAGCTGGGCGGTCCAAATGGCATTATCCGTCAGACTGAGTTTTTTGTATACAGCGACAAGGATAGGGAAGCCCTATACCAGTGCATGTCGCTAGACCTTCAGTATCCCGAACCCACAACATGGATACGCGCCTCAAAATCCGACTTTCACATAGTAAAAGACGTCGGCATAAAGGAGACAGGCATCCTTGTCTCCTGCTCCGACTACCATATATTTAAAAAGCTGGGTATGACACGCAAACAGGCGATGGACAGCTACCTCGAGGTTGTGGCGCAGGCGCTTGAAATGGGCATCCGCCCGCGCTGCCACCTCGAGGACATTACCAGGGCCGATTTTTACGGGTTTGTCGTCCCGTTTGTAAACGCACTCATGGACATGTCGAGAGACGCCGGAATCCCCATCAAGATACGCGCTTGCGACACAATGGGCTATGGTATACCATACTCAGGGGTGGCGCTTCCGCGCAGCGTACCGGGGATAGTTTACGGGTTACAGCACTATTCCGACGTGCCCTCTGAGCTTCTCGAATGGCACGGTCACAATGACTTCTATAAGGCCGTCGTAAACGGAGCTGCCGCATGGCTACACGGGGCAAGCGCCGTCAACTGCTCGCTTCTGGGCATAGGTGAGCGCACAGGCAACATCCCTCTCGAGGCAATGGTTTTTGAGTATGCCTCCCTTCGCGGCACGCTCGACGGAATGGACCCCACAGTTATAACAGATATTGCTATGTACTACGAACACCAGATCGGCTACCACATTCCCAGCATGACCCCATTTGCCGGGAAACACTTTAATGCTACACGCGCCGGCATCCATGCCGATGGTCTGCTGAAGGATGAGGAAATATACAATATATTCGACACCCAGACTCTCCTAAACCGTCCCGCCGTAGTTTCTGTCAGCAACACTTCCGGGCTTGCCGGAATTGCCTACTGGATAAACGCATACTACACACTCCCCAAGGAAAAACAGATCTCAAAGCAGGATCCTCTCGTTTCCAAGTTGAAAAGCTGGGTTGATTTACAGTATAATGAAGGACGGCAGACTGTAATAAGTGACGAAGAGCTTGCCGACCTCATAAATGAGTACGCACCCGGCAGGTTCCATTCAATTTGGGAGGATTAAAAGATGTTTAACAGCGGGAACGATGATAAGCTTACAGGCGCATCACTCGGTGAGAGGGTCTATGAGGAGCTGGAGGCGGGAATACTTTCTAACCGCATAAAGCCGGGGGAGGTTCTGGTCGAGCTGAAGCTCTCGGCAGAGTACGGCGTCAGCCGCACGCCGGTGCGCGAGGCGATACGCATGCTCGAGCAGAAGGGACTTGTTGAGGTTGTCCCCCACAAGGGCGCCGTAGTTCTGGGTATAGATGAAAAGGATCTTGAGGACATATACACTATCAGGATGTACATTGAGGGGCTTGCCGCGAAGTGGGCAGCCGCAAGGATCACTGCCGACCAGCTACGCGACCTTACCGAAATAGTCGATCTTCAGGAATTTTATCACATGAAAAACGCACCTATAAAGATAAATGATCTCGATTCCCGCTTTCATGAGCGGCTATACCAATACAGCGGCAGCCGTACCCTCAGCCATACGCTTTCCGAGCTGCACCATATGATACTCTGGTTCCGCGAGCTTTCCTTCAGCTCTGAGGGCCGCGCTGAAAAGGCCATCGAGGAGCACCGCCAGATCCTTGACGCGCTTACAAAGGGGGACGGGGAGCTTGCCGAGCGGCTCACTGTCGAGCACATATCAAACGCCAAAAATAATCTTCTTGAGATAATAAAAAGCAGAAAATGATATAAAGGAGACCTGAATATGGAACAGAACATCAGCAAAGCATGCGAACACTTTGCCGCGCTGCTTGAGCAACAGCTCCGTCGCGTCGAAGATATGAAAGTGCAGGAGGGGTTTATAGACTACTCATCCCTTGAAAAGATAGTCGTCGGCATATGCGGCGGCGACGGGATAGGTCCCATAATCACCCATGAGGCGCAGCGCGTACTTGAGTTTCTTCTGAAAGACGAAGTCGCGTCCGGAAGGATAGTATTTAAGGAAATAGATGGGCTCACGATAGAAAACCGCATCGCTGTCGGCAAGGCAATTCCCGATGATGTTCTGGCTGAGCTTAAAAGCTGCCATGTGATCCTCAAGGGTCCCACAACTACCCCGCAAAAAGGCGATGGGCGTCCAAATATCGAAAGCGCAAATGTCGCAATGCGCAAGGAACTTGACCTCTTTGCAAATATCCGCCCGGTCAAAATCCCCGCTGACGGTATAAACTGGACAATATTCCGCGAAAACACCGAAGGCGC
>CALXAZ010000013.1 GCA_944386395.1 uncultured Clostridia bacterium | reverse complement strand
ATTCCAAGGCTTTTGATGAGCTCCGCGAAAAGTTTGGCGTATCCGTCTGCCCGGTGGTTATCCCTGCTCTCGACGGGGATAAGGTTCTCGGCATTATCGATCTTGTTACACGAAAGGCTTACCACATGAAGGGCGATGTGCGTGAGGAGATCGAGGTTCCTGCCGGAGCTGAGGACAAGATCGAGGAATACCGCAACATGCTGATAGAGAGCGTTGCAGAGACTTCGGAAGATCTTATGAATAAATACTTTGAGGGTGAGGAATTCACTATCGAAGAGCTGACAGAGGGTCTGCGCACAGGCATAAAAGAGGGCAGTATTTCGCCTGTTTTCTGTGGAAGTGCTTTTTCTGGTATAGGAACGGAGACCCTGCTCAGAGGTATATGCGAATATGGACCGTCGCCGTTTGAGGGACGTAGAGAGAATGCTGAGAAGCTCGATCCAAATGCACCGGCTTCGGCGATAGTCTTTAAAACAATGTCAGATCAGTATGGAAAGTTTTCATTCTTTAAAGTTATATCCGGAAAGATTACTTCCGATATGACGCTTGAAAATCCGCGCACTTCTAGCCGCGAAAAGATGGGTCATCTGTATATAGTTAAAGGCAAGAAAAACACAGAGGTCAAGGAGATCGTGTGCGGAGATATCGGAGCTGTGTCGAAGCTGGCTTTTACCCGCACAGGAGATACTCTCCGGGAGGTTGACTATATAACAGCATACGAAGGGATAAATTTCCCTGAGCCTTGCTATTCGATGGCGATATCTCCAGCAGTAAAGGGCAATGAGGAAAAGGTCGCTTCTGGGCTGGCAAAGCTTGCTGACGAGGATCCCACTTTTAAAGTAACGCAGAATTCAGAAACACATCAGACAGTGCTCAGCGCGATGGGAGATATACATATAGATGTCCTTCGCTCAAAGCTGAAGAGCAAATTTGGAGTTGACACAGTGGTGGAGGAGCCAATGGTTCCTTATCGCGAGAAGATAAAGAAAAAGGTCAAGGTAGAGGGCAAACATAAGAAACAGTCCGGCGGACATGGGCAGTATGGACATGTTTGGATTGAGTTCGAGCCCACAGAAGAGAGCGAAGATCTTGTGTTTGAAGAAAAAATCTTTGGCGGCAGTGTCCCGAAGAACTTCCATCCAGCGGTAGAAAAGGGCCTGCGCGAATGCATACAGCATGGTGTACTGGCAGGATATCCGGTTGTTGGGTTAAAGGCAACCCTGGTTGATGGCTCGTATCACGATGTTGACTCGTCCGAAATGGCATTTAAGATGGCAGCATCTTTGGCGTACAAGGCTGGTCTGCCGCAGGCAAACCCGGTTCTCATGGAGCCAATAGGTTCGCTAAAAGTATATATCCCGGACAGCTATATGGGAGACATTATTGGAGACTTGAATAAACGCCGGGGCAGAATAATGGGAATGAACCCTGCCGAGGGTGGGCAGCAGGTCGTTGAGGCAGAGGTTCCAATGGCTGAGATGGCAACATATGCTATCGACCTTCGTTCCATGACGCAGGGACGTGGATCATTTAAGTTTGAATTTGTCAGGTATGAAGAGGCTCCTGCAAATGTTCAGCAAAAAGTGATAGAGGAGACCAAGCTGCGCGGCGGTATGGATGAATAATAGAGCAAAATGTAGGAATAATGCATGTTATTCCTACATTTTTTTGTGGTTTTTTAATTTTTGAAAAGAGGAAAATCAAACAAAAAAGGCAAAAAAAGTTAAAGAATACGATTTCTGAAAACAAAGAGAACATTTTACTAATGATAACTGTCAGGTTGTACAAATATTTGGGAAAACATTTGGTAATAACGATAATAGCGGGTTTAGCAGTAGTATGATATAGTATGTACAACACTTTTAGCAAATCTATTTGGAGGTAGTAACTAATGTCAAGTGTAACACTTAAAAATGTATACAAGAAGTACAATGGCGGCGTTATTGCTGTTTCAGACTTCAACCTTGAAATCGAAGATAAGGAATTTATCATACTTGTTGGACCGTCTGGCTGCGGTAAGTCGACGACACTGCGTATGATTGCTGGTCTCGAAGAGATAAGCGATGGTGAGCTGTACATAGATGGAAAGCTCTGTAACGATGTTCCTCCGAAGGAGAGAGACATAGCGATGGTTTTCCAGAACTATGCTCTGTATCCGCATATGACAGTTTTTGAAAACATGGCTTTCGGTCTTAAGCTCCGCAAAATGCCCAAGGACGAGATTAAGCGCCGTGTTGAAGAGGCTGCGCGCATACTTGAAATCGAGCACCTGCTCGCGCGTAAGCCGGCAGCTCTGTCCGGTGGTCAGCGCCAGCGTGTTGCTCTTGGTCGTGCTATCGTCCGTAATCCGAAGGTATTCCTGCTTGACGAGCCGCTCTCCAACCTGGATGCTAAGCTCCGTGCACAGATGAGGACCGAGCTGACAAAGCTCCATCAGCGACTCAACACAACGTTTATCTACGTTACCCATGACCAGACAGAGGCTATGACAATGGGTACCCGTATCGTTGTTATGAAAGACGGCTTTATTCAGCAGATATCCGCTCCGCAGAACCTGTATGAGAATCCGGTAAACCTCTTTGTTGCTACCTTCATCGGTTCTCCTCAGATGAATACCATCAACGGCACAGTCGTTGACGAGGGCGGAGTCACATATATTCAGATAGGCAAGGCAAGGGTTGCTCTGCCCGAGTCTAAGGGTCGCAAGCCTGAGGTTTTGGCTTATACAGGCAAAGAAGTTATCCTTGGTGTTCGCCCGGAGAATATTCACGATGAAGAGATATTCCTCAGCCAGTTCCCGGATGACCTTGTTGACGCTGATGTTGAGGTTGTCGAGCGTATGGGTAATGAGAACTATCTGTACCTGGTCTGCGAAGGACGTCAGTTTACAGCCCGTGTTGCTAACAGCTCCACAGCAAAGGCTGGCGATAAGATCAAGGTTGCGTTTGATGCTCCGAAGATCCATCTCTTCGATAAGGATACAGAAAAGACGATAACAAACTAGTAGTGTTATATGAGAAGCGGAAGACAGATGTCTTCCGCTTCTTTTTTTGTAAAATTACGAATAAGAAAAAATTGGAATAATAGATATAAATATAGATTTTATGACAAAATTAAAAGCATTTTACCCCAATATCTTCCTTGGTTTGTGAAAAATGTGTCTGATAAAAAATAAATCTAAGGAATGTGGAGATATTATGTAAAGTTATACTTGAAAAATAGACAGATATTTTGTATTATATAAAGTGTGTATGCTAAATTTGCATAAAGGAAAGAGGGGCAGATATGTCGAGCAGGATTTTTCAGGGGATAATTCTCCAGATGAAAGACGCTACCGAAAGAACGATAGGAGTTATCGAAAGCTCTGGGGCTATCGTTGCATGCAGTGAGCTCAGCCTTATCGGGAAAATAAGAGATGCGGTTGCTGTAGAGCTCAATTCCCACATAGATAGCATTGTGACAATAGAGGGCAATACCTATAAAACGCTCTCTACGTTTGGCAGCTATTTTGATTTTGCGGTGTTTATCGAGGGCGAGGATGAGGAAGCGCGCAGCTTGTGTGCGATGGCGGCTGTTGCTCTTAATGGAGCCAAACAGTTTTATGATGAAAAGCACGACAAAGCCACGTTTATAAAAAATATAATTCTTGACAATATTCTTCCTGGTGATATATATATCAGGTCGCGTGAGCTTCATTTCGTAAGCGATGTTCCGCATGCGGTTTTTCTCATAAGGCAGGAGGGGAAAAATGATCTTGCTGCGGTAGATATACTACAAAACCTGTTTCCGGATAGGCAGCATGATTTTATTATCAGCATAAATGAAACAGATATTGCTCTGGTTAAAGAAGTGAAAAAGGGCACAGATGTCAAAGAGCTTATGGCTATTGCCAAGTCTATAGAGGAGACCCTCAATTCCGAGCTTTATATAAAGACGGTGATAGGTGTGGGCACGGTATCTGGTCATCTCCGCGACCTTGCGGCGTCCTTCAAGGCGGCGCAGGTGGCAATAGAGGTTGGCAAGGTTTTCGATACAGATAAGACGATAATTGCCTATGAGAACCTTGGTATAGGCAGGCTTATATACCAGCTTCCAACGACCCTTTGTGAGATGTTTCTGTCCGAAGTTTTCAAGAAGAATACTATAGACAGTTTGGATGCCGAGACTATATTTACAATAAATAAGTTTTTTGAGAATAATCTCAATGTATCAGAGACATCAAGAAAGCTGTTTGTCCACAGAAATACACTTGTGTACCGTCTAGAAAAGATCAAAAAGCTTACCGGGCTTGATCTCAGAGAGTTTGACCATGCTATCGTGTTTAATGTAGCGCTTATGGTGCGTAAGTATCTTGCAAGCAGGGAGAATGCGGTATAAATGGTACGTTTCTCAGGAGTATTTAAAACCTATGACAACGGTGTGAAAGCTATAAAAGGAATAGATATGCGGATAGAAGACGGGGAATTTGTATTCCTCGTCGGACCGTCCGGTTCTGGAAAATCAACGATAGTAAAGCTAATTACCAGTGAAGAGCGTCCAACAGATGGAAAGATTGTGGTAAATGGCTTTAATATTGGGAAGCTGAGATCAAGGACTATTCCAAGGCTTAGAAGGACGCTAGGGGTCATTTTTCAGGATTTCCGCCTGATAGAAAATAAGACAGTATATGAAAATGTTGCATTTGCCATGCGCGTTATCGGTGCTCATCCAAGGCAGATAGCCGATAGAGTGCCAAAGGTGTTGATGCTTGTTGGTCTTTCGGATAAGGCACATGCGCTTCCACAGGAGCTCTCTGGAGGGGAACAGCAGCGAGTAGCTATTGCGCGTGCGCTTATAAACAATCCAAGGACTATAATTGCTGACGAGCCGACGGGAAACCTTGATCCGGCAAGGTCACAGGAGATAATGAAGCTGCTTGAGCGAATAAACAGCCTTGGGACAACGGTTATTGCTGTTACGCATGAACGCGGGATAGTGGATAGCTTTGAGAAAAGGGTAATTGCAATAGACGACGGCAAAATAGTAAGCGATAAAACAGGTGGGTATATCCAATAATGAGAGGTCATAATTTAGCATATTTTCTGCGCGAAGGGATAAAAAGTATATTTTTGCATGGGTTTATGAGCTTTGCTGCAATATGTATAATAGTGGCATGTCTGCTCATAATAGGTAGCTTTTCTCTTATATCGTATAATGTGAGCCTTGCTATTGACAATGCAGAGCAGCAGAATGAGATAGTTGCATTTGTCGACGACACGCTTTCCGATGAGGAGGCGAAGGATATTGAAAATAGTATAAGGGCGGTGCCAAACGTACAGGATGTGATATTTGTATCAAGGGATCAGGCATTTGAGGAGTATTCGACCGAGCTTGGGGAAGATAGCTTTCTGCTCGACGGCTTGGAGGATGAGTCTGTACTGAGGCACAGGTATCGGATTTTTTTGAACGATATAGAGCTGATGCAGGAGACTGCCGACAACATAGAAAATGTACCGGGTATAGACAAGGTAAATGCAAGCCTTGAAATCTCAGAGGGGATTATCTCTGTGAGAAATGTAGTAAGAATAGTATCTTACATACTGGCAGTGATACTTTTCTGTATATCTGTCTTTATCATTTCAAATACCGTAAAGCTTGCCACATTCAACCGCCGCGAGGAGATTGCCATTATGAAAATGGTAGGAGCGACAAATGCGTTTATCCGCTGGCCGTTTATCATAGAGGGGTTTCTGCTCGGGGTAGTTGGCGGGGCGATAGCGTTTTTTTGCCAGTGGGGTATATATGACTATGCTGCGGTGAAGGTACATGAGTACATGCAGATCCTCAATCCGGTGGAGTTTACTGACGTGTATATACCTGTGCTTGCGATATTCCTTGGAGCAGGTTTTTTGGTGGGAGTATTCGGAAGCGTAGTGACAATAAGAAAGTTTTTAAAAGTGTAGACGGGACTTAGCGGAGGTTTAAAATGTCTTCTTTAAAGATGAAAAAAGTTGCAGCTGTTATAGCGTTGATACTGGCAGTGCTTTTGTTGCTACCTATGGTGGTCACGATATTCGCGGGAACAGCAAGCGCTATTACCCAGGCGGAAATTGATGCGCTGAAGGAAAAGGCGGAAGAACTGAAAGAGAAAAATGACCAGGTGAAAAAAGAGCTTGATGCCGTAAGGGCAAATAAAGAATCGGCCGTGGCAGAAAAGAATGCTCTTGATAGCCAGATAGCAATTTTGCAGGAGCAGATAGATGTTTCGACCAGTATTATTGAAGAGCTGAATGCTGAAATTTCACAAAAAGAGATTGAAATTGATGAAGCGGAGGAGGAAGAGGCGGAGGAATACGAGCTATTTAAGCAGCGCGTCCGAGTAATGGAGGAGAATCAGTCAGCTTCCTACATTGGGATACTTTTAAACGCGGAAAGCTTTGAGGAAATGCTTTCTAGAGTAGAGATAATAAACGACATAATAGAATATGACAGAGATCTTATGGCAAAGCTCAAGGAGATCCGCGAGAGCATTGAGCAGGCAAAGGCTGAGCTTGAGCAGACGAGGATCGAGGAAAATGCTGCAAGGGATGAGCTTGAGCAGCAGCAGGCAGAGTTACAGATAAAATATGAAGAGCAAAGCGAGTTTGTAAGCAAGCTTGAGGCAGACGAGGCTGCCTATCTTGCGGCTTATGCTGAGGTTGATGCTGATCTGGAGCAGGTCAATAAAGATATTGAAGAGGCAAATGCCGAGATGCAAAGGCAGATTGAGGAGAATCTCCGCAAGCAAAAGGAAGCTGAAGAGGCTGCAAAGAAGCAAAATGCAGGGTCGGCATACATGAGCGATATGTGTGCGTGGCCATCGTATACGACCTATATAACATCAGACTTTGGCATGAGATGGCATCCTGTAACCAAAGAATATAGATTACATACTGGCACGGATATAGGAGCATCATCTGGAACAGATATCTGGGCAGCGCTGAGTGGAACGGTTACTATTTCCACATATAGTTCCTCATATGGGAATTATGTTGTTATAAACCACGGCAACGGATATTCTACACTATATGCGCATATGTCGAAGCGGCTTGTGGAAAAGGGAGACTATGTTTCTACCGGCGATGTAATAGGACTTGTCGGAAGCACAGGATGGTCCACTGGTCCGCATCTCCATTTTGAAATAATAGCTAATGGGGAAAAAGTAGATCCAATGACGTATTTTAATTAAGTTAAAAATTTGTTCTTGTATTTTTTATATATAAAGGCTATAATAACCGGGTAATGGTTGTTATAGGTTATGGTTGGCAGTAGGAATGAGGACGAATTTTGCAAATGCCAGCCGATTGAGAACCTGGTGTGGATGTTGACGACCTCGGGGTAGTGTGCCCCGAGGTCGTTTGTCGATATATGTAGAAGAAAGGAAGATTTTATGGGAAAGCGCTTTAATATGGCAACGGTAATAGGGCTTGTACTGCTTACATCAGTAGTTACATTTACGATAACGTATCTCTGTGCTCAGCAAATATTTGACAGCAGGCTGATGGACAGCGGCAAACGGAACGAGCAGATAGCCAAAATAGAAAAAGTGCTCGATACAATAGAAAATGATTTTGTGGGAGAGTACAACGACGAAGATTTGTTGGATGGAGCGATAGCTGGCATAGTTGCCGGCACGGGTGACAGATGGTCATTTTACATGAATGAAGAGGAGTATGCCGAATATCAGGAGAGTGTTGCAAATGAGTTTGTGGGCATAGGTGTCACAGTGGTATATACCGAGGAGAACGGGGGACTGACCATAGCAAAGGTGCATTCCGGTTCGTCGGCGGAAGAGGCAGGTCTTCAAAAATATGATGTTATAACCTCGGTAGATGGCGAAAAGGTTCTGGATATCGGATATGATGAGGCGATAGATCGGGTAAAAGGAGAAGAGAATACAACAGTCACCTTGGGAGTAGTAACCGACGGGGTGGAGCGAGATGTCCAGGTAGCTCGTCGCACATGCTTATATAATCCGGTGAGCTCTGAGATAATTGATAATAATATTGGATATGTAAGGATAGAAAATTTTGATAGCCGGGTAGATGTAAACTTTGAGGATGCGGTAAACAAGCTGGTAGATGCTGGAGTCAATGGGCTCATATTCGATGTGAGGGACAACGGCGGCGGATATAAGGACGTAATGGTGAAGATGCTGGATCTTCTCTGCTCGGACGATATGTACGATGGCGTTATCTTTACAATGAAGGACAAATATGGCAATGAAACGGTGGATAAAGTCACCGAAGGAGGAATAGACCTGCCGATGACCGTCATTGTAAACGAGAACAGCTATAGTGCAGCAGAGTTTTTTGCGGCGGCGCTTCAAGAGTATGGAAAGGCTGATATAGTAGGCACAGGTACGAGCGGAAAGGGATATTCACAGGTAACAAAGGAGCTGGGGGATGGTTCGGCAATAAATATCTCAACCAATGAGTACTTTACACCTTCAGGGAAAAGCCTCATAGGGGTAGGAATAGAACCGGACTACTATGTTGAGTTTGATAGTGAGCAGAGCTTCCTGCTTATTGACCATGTGGATGACATACAGCTGCAAAAAGCTCTTGAGGTAATGAAAGATAAGATAGCGCTGCTTGATAGTGCGGCATAAAATAACTTCTATTTGCATAAGCTTCGGTAGTTTTAGTTTCCGGAGGCGAATGGGATGTTCATTATGCTCAACACAAAAAGAACCGGGAAGTCCGGTATCTTGGGACTGCTGTCTGAGAGCCTTGGCGCTCGGACAGCGATATATATGGGGGAGATGAATGTGGCAGGGGTGCGTACTGCTTCGGTGACGGTGCCGCTGGATGACAGGATGAGCCGGAGACGGCTGTACAGGCGGGTAGATGCGGTGGCAGAACTGGCAGCAGAGAATGGGCTGAGCAGATATGTTCCTCATGGGGGCATGGAGTATGGTGAGCTCTTTGAGGAATATGGGCTCCGCCGCCCTCCGAGAGAGAGGCTTATGAAAAACAGTGCACCGGCAATGGCAGCATTTTTGCTTGGCGAGGATAGGATCGCTTCAAAGGTTTCGGTGTATGCGCGACGGCGTTCACCTGAGTTTGACAGGACGGTTCGTAGGCTTGCCAGGGAAGTTAGATATCTTGCTGTTTCGTGTGGAAGGCAGACGGGAGACTATGCTGGTATGCTGTGGCGGGAGTATGGCATAGCGGCAGGGATAGGTCTTGCGGGATTTAACCGCTCAGAGCTGTGTATATTTCTGGATGCCCCAGCGGAGGATATTAGCGATATCAGGTGCGGGGCAATAGTGGCTCCGGGAGCAGAGCGTGGGAAATTCCCTCCAGGTACGGTAACTGGAGCTGTGTTTAAAGCTCCGGGAGAACTTGAGAAATACGGTGAATGGGACATGCAGGCACTGATATGCGCTCTATACGAAAGCGGGGGTGTGCGAGAGAGCACGCTGGGGATAGAGGGGCTGGTATATGAGCCTGGCGGCGCTTGACATTTTGCATGCTATTGATTATAATCGACTATATATAATTAGATACTGCTTAGTTTTTGACAGAGAAAAGTCATATATTTGCAATAATATAGAGGTATAAGGCAGGAGGAGAAAAATGGCAACAACAAAAATATATAAGCTGACCAAAGAACGCTATAATGAGCTTGAAGAGGAGCTTCATTATGCAAAAACTGTAAGAGAGGGCGAGGTCGCCGAGCAGATAAAGGAAGCACGCTCATTTGGAGATCTTTCGGAGAACAGCGAATATGATGAGGCAAAAAACGAACAGGGAAAGCTTTATTCCCGCATAGCGGAGATAGAGGACATCCTTGCCCATGCTGTGATAATTGAGGATGGAGCGGGGACGGATAATGTTGATTCGGGATGTAAAGTCAAGATAGCGGATGCGAAGTCCGGGAAAGAGTTTGAATACCAGATAGTTGGATCGCAGGAGGCAAACCCGAAGCTTGGCAGGATATCAGACGAGTCTCCGCTGGGGAAGGCGCTGATAGGAGCAAAAGTAGGTGATACTGTACAATATGACGCACCGATGGGTACGATGTATTTCGAGGTAAAAGCGATAAGCAGATGATAAATGGCAGATCCGGCTGTATATCAGCCGGTTACTGACACAAAGAAGAGAGGGTATAAAGATGGCAGAAGAAAAGATCGAAAATGCATCCGGGCAGCAGGAGGAGGAAATCTCTCAACTTCAGCAGATCCGCAGGGAAAAGCTTGCAGAGCTCATAGCAGACGGGAAAAACCCGTTTGACGAAAGGGTGTTTAACCAGACCGACTGGTCGGCAGACATCAAAGGGAACTATGAAAAATATGAGGATAAAGCTGTGAGCATTGCCGGTCGTATCATGAGCAAACGCGGCATGGGCAAGGCGACTTTCTGCAATCTGGCAGATAAAAAGGGGGATATCCAGCTGTATGTACGTTCCGATGCGATAGGGGCTGAGGAGTATGACAGGTTTCGCCGGTACGATATTGGGGATATCGTTGGCGTAGAAGGAAGTGTGTTTAAAACAAAAACGGGTGAGATTACAGTCAAGGCTTCTAAGGTTGTACTTCTGTCTAAATCACTGCACCCTCTGCCGGAAAAATTCCATGGTCTTAAGGACGTTGACCTGAGATACCGTCAGCGCCACGTAGACCTAATAATGAATCCGGAGGTGCGAGAGACCTTCTATAAGCGTTCGAGAATAATTAACATACTTAGAGGGGAGCTTGTAAAGCGCGGGTACCTTGAGGTTGAAACGCCAGTGCTGCACAATAAACCTACAAATGCCGCGGCGCGTCCTTTCCATACGCACCACAATACTCTTGACATCGATATGGTATTGAGAGTAGAGCTTGAGCTGCATCTTAAGAGGCTGATTATTGGCGGCTTTGAGCGGGTATTTGAGATTGGACGTGTGTTTAGGAATGAGGGAATGTCTATCCGTCATAACCCTGAGTTTACGGGCTTTGAAATGTATCAGGCATATACAGACTATAATGGAATGATGGAGCTTTGCGAGGGGCTGTTTTCGGCGGTAGCAAAGGAGCTTCTCAAGGATGGAAAGCTTGTCTATCAGGGAAAGGAGATAGACCTTACTACTCCGTGGACCAGAATGACAATGATCGATGCGGTTAAGAAATATTCTGGAGTAGATTTTAACAATATTCAGTCTGATGAAGATGCAAAGAAGGTCGCGGATGAAAAGGGGATACATTATGAGGATGAGCATAAGCGCGGCGACATAATCAACCTATTTTTTGAAGAGTATGTAGAGGATAACCTCATACAGCCTACTTTCATAATGGACTATCCGGTAGAGATATCGCCGCTTGCGAAGCGGACAAGCTACGATGAAAGGCTGACGGAAAGGTTTGAAATATTTATAAATGGCTGGGAATTTGGAAATGCCTTTACCGAGCTAAACGACCCGATAGACCAGCGTGAACGTTTTATCGAACAGGCAAAGAAAAAAGCTGTTGAAGGAGAGTTTGAAATAGACGAGGAATTTGTGTCGGCCATGGAATATGGTATGCCGCCGACAGGTGGTATGGGGATTGGTCTGGATCGCATGATAATGTTGTTTACAGATAGCCCGTCGATAAGAGATGTCCTGTTTTTCCCCACCATGAAGAGTAAGGAGTAAAAAAGCCTGAAAATACAAGGCTTTTAAGCTATACAAAGCCCCAAAATTCGTATAAAAGCCCTTAAATTCGTATAGATTTCGTAGCACAAATGTGTTATAATTCGTATATAGTAAAGTTTATACGAATGGGGGCTTTTGTATGGCTGATAAGGTAAGAAGAACAAAAA
>CALXAZ010000012.1 GCA_944386395.1 uncultured Clostridia bacterium | reverse complement strand
ACTGAACTACCGGGCCAGCTCTGGTGGGAACAACAGGGCTCGAACCTGTGACCCCCTGCTTGTAAGGCAGGTGCTCTCCCAGCTGAGCTATGCTCCCTCATCTGTCGCTCTGCCGTGCGACGGATTTTATTATAGCAACAATCTATATGTTTTGTCAATACAAAATTTACTTTTATTTTAAATTTTTTGGAAGCCCGTCGTTTTATGGCGGGCTTCCCTCTTTTTTTTACTTACAGCAGTTACTTTTTATTCACAAAAACAGCCAGTGCCTTGCTTATAGCCCCACCAAGAACGCCGCAGCTTATCGCTTCGACTACACCGTTAACCCCTATAAACCCAATAATAAACGGTATAATCTGGCTCTCACCACGCAGATTCATAACAACTTCTGTGTTGCCAAAGAGAAGCATAAGTGCTGAAGTAAATAGCAGAGTGTTCAACAGTGCTGTGCAAAGGCTAGCTATCGCATAGCTTACAACCTTAGTCTTGTCAATCTTGGATATCCCGCGGAATATCCATCCCGCTCCAGCACCCATAAGTACACGAGGCACAACACACATGATAAAGATCTTTACAGGGCTTATTGCCATAAGCGCGACCCCAAACGCGTCTGCACCAAAGCATTGTCCAAACGATGTAAGCCCAAAGATTAGACCGAGAAATGAACCCGCTGCCGGTCCCAGCACAATAGCCCCTACTGCAACCGGAATTCCAATAAATGTGATCGACATAGCGCCCACCTTTAGGTATCCAAGTGGTGTGTACGCCATCAGTAGCACCACTGCCATCAAAAGTGCCAGTTCAACCATTGTGCGCAGCTTCTTGTTTGTGTTTGCCATATTAAATTACCTCCTGCTGCAGTCTTTCAACTATAGAAAGTACCACGCATTATTTGGATTCTCATCCGTCTCTATTATACTATTTTTGTTTTCGGATACAACCTGAATTTAAAGAAATTCGGCGCTGTTCGCGCCGAATTTCTTTAGCTTATTTATTTTTTCTTTGTGTGTTTTTCACATATATCTCGTATAATCCATCGGTAAGCAAACCTGCGTCATACACCATCTCGCGCTGGCAGTTATCAAGTATCCCCTTGTCATACTGCCCAGTTATAATCACTGTTGCTTTTCCAATCTCAGCCTCCATCTTATCTATAAGACCGTCTATGAGCGCCGCAGTGCCAAAACACAGTCCTGAACGCATCGCATCCATAGAATTTTTGCCTATTGCTTTTTCTGCGCCCAAAAGCGGGATATGAGGCAACAGAGCAGCCCCAGCTGCCAGCGCATCAAAAGCAAGGTTCATCCCGGGATATATCGCGCATCCCTGGTAGGTCTCACCCCTGTCTATTGCAGAGACGGTTATAGCAGTGCCCATATCCACGATAATAAGCGGACAGGTATATTTTTTTACCGCAGCGACAGAATATGAAACAATATCTCCGCCAAGCTCCGCCGGATCGTCTATCCTTATGTTAAGACCCGTTTTTATACCAGGTCCTATCTGCATTGGTGTCCTTCCGGCTATATGCTTTATCGCCGAGGACACTGTCTCAGTCAGCTGAGGCACAACAGAAGAAATTATAGCGCCTTTCACTTCTGTCAACTCTAGCCGGTACAGCTCAAATACCTTGAGAATCTCCGCAGCACACTGATCTGCCGTCATTTTTGTGTCGGAGGCAATAGAGGTATTTACAAGTTTTTTCCCCTCACTGTCATACACAGCAAGGGCTATTATATTGTTTCCAATATTTGCCGTCAGAACCATACCTTGTCTACCTTTATCTTTAAAATTCTGCGGTACCAGTTGTCCTCGGGAACGGAATGACGTCACGAATGTTCGTAATTCCAGTGAGATACATTATCATACGCTCAAACCCAAGACCATATCCACAGTGGCGCGTACCTCCGAACCTGCGAAGATCAAGATACCACCAATAGTCCTCTTCCTTGAGACCAAGCTCATGGATACGCTCGCTCAAAATATCCAGCCGCTCTTCACGCTGGCTGCCTCCAATAAGTTCTCCAATTCCAGGTACCAACAGATCCATCGCAGCAACAGTCTTACCGTCATCATTTAGGCGCATATAAAAGGCCTTGATCTCTTTAGGATAATCAATAACAAAAACCGGACGTTTCATCAATTCCTCTGTAAGATAACGCTCATGCTCCGTCTGAAGATCACACCCCCAAAATACTGGATATTCAAACCTGTCTTTCACCTTTTCCAGCTCAGTTATTGCTTCGGTATACGTTATGCAGCCAAAGTCAGAATCCAACACATGTTGAAGACGCTCTTTTAATCCCTTATCGACAAAAGAGTTAAAAAACTCAATTTCATATTTACATTTTTCAAGGACATGCCTGATGATATATTTTACCATGCTTTCCGCAAGCTCCATATCATCCTTCAGATCGGCAAAAGCTATCTCCGGCTCGATCATCCAGAACTCGGCAGCATGCCTAGGAGTATTTGATTTCTCCGCACGGAATGTTGGTCCAAATGTATATGTCTTTCCAAACGCAAGCGCAAATGTCTCCGCTTCGAGCTGACCCGAAACAGTCAGGTTAGTCTCTTTCCCGAAGAAATCTTGCGAAAAGTCTATTTCTCCGTTTTCTTTTTTGGGCAGGTTATTCAAATCAAGTGTGGACACACGGAACATCTCCCCCGCTCCCTCAGCATCGCTACCCGTTATGAGCGGAGTATGCGCATAAACAAACCCACGACTGTTGAAAAACTCGTGGATCGCAAATGCCGCTTCAGAACGCACGCGAAATACTGCATTGAACGTATTGGCACGTGGACGCAAATGGGCAATCGTCCTAAGATATTCCATTGTATGCCGCTTTTTCTGGAGCGGATACTCCGGCGATGACGCTCCCTCAAGCTCTATCGTCTTTGCTTTCATTTCAAACGGCTGCTTTGCCTGTGGCGTAAGGATTATCTCTCCCTCTGAAACTATTGCGGTACCCACATTATACTTCTTAATCTCATCGAAATTAGGGACTTCGGCATCCATTACTATCTGCATTCCCTTGACTGCGGAGCCATCATTTATTTCTATAAAGGCAAAAGCCTTAGAATCTCTCAGGGTACGTATCCAGCCACCTATCTTTACTGTTTTACCTCCAAACTTCTGCGGATCGTCAAGTATATCCCTTATTGCAGTAAGTTGCATTTTAGCTACCTCCAAACTTTAAATGTTGGCTTTTCCTATAAAGTATATAAAATATTTCCTTGAAAGTAAATAGAAAAAAACATTTCTTAAAAATTTTGGGGGTGTAACTATATTCTTTCAATACAAGCAAAAGCAGCGCAGGACATATCCTGCGCTGCAAAACAAACTATATTGTTATCTTTTGCCATTTTCCCGAATTGAATCTGACAAGCGTATACACAGAACGTATCGACTGGTCAAGCAGGAAAGCTATCCATGCTCCAATCAAACCAACATTGAACAGGTTTATCAGCGTCAAACTCACTAGCGGACGTATAATTATTATACCCACAAACGTACAAAACGCTACCGCCTTTGTGTCACCTGCGCCACGAAGAGCACCAGCAAGTATGAGCTGGGACGACTGCAGAGGCTGCATTATAGCTGCTACCACAAGAACGCTTGCAGCAAGCGATATCGTCCATTGGTCATCTGTATAGAGCCCGCATATCTGTTTGCCCAAAAATATAAACGCAACTGCCATTATGATTGATACAATCATACCATACTGACGGCACCTGCGCACATACGCACGCCCATGGTCCGCACGCTCCCGACCGAGGCTTTGACCGAGCAGCGAGGTTGCAGCAATACCGAAAGCCTGACCGTTCATAAACGACAGTGACATAATATTATTTGCAATTATATGCGCCGCATATGTAGCTTCTCCGAGGGAAGTAACAGTCTTTGTATAAATTATCATGCCGCTGCGCATCACCAGCTGTTCTACCATCGCCGGAGCCCCTATCTTAACAAGTGCCCGGATTATTTCTGCTTTCCAATGAAAAAGCTTTGAAAATTCAAACTGCAATATATCGCTTCCGCGTACAATTGCAATTGCAGCGATAATAAACGCAACAATCTGGCTGATATTTACTGCCCACGCGGCCCCAACAATCTCCAGCCTCGGGAAAAACCACATTCCATTTATAAGAAGGAAGCCACAGGCAACATTCACAATATTTGCAACAATGTTATATACCATCGAAACTCTCGTCTGACCCACACCGCGTAATATAGCAGTTATCGCAAGCACAAGAGAGCTTATCGGAAACAACAACATCTGTATCTGAAAATACTCCGTACCGGCAGATATTGCCTGTTCAGTCTCCGCTCCCATAAAAATCACCAGAGGTCTTGCAAACACATATCCAATAACAGAAAAAACTATTGACAGTAAGAAGGTTATCATTATACTTTGGTGCATGGCAAGATTTGCCCTCTCTCTGTCTCCTGCCCCTTTGTACCGGGCTACCAAAGCCGTTGCTCCAACGTTCATCGCCTGGAACATCGTCATCATCAGGAATTTTGGCTGTATAGTGTACCCGACAGCCGAGATCGCCCAAGTTCCAAGCCCTCCAACCATCATGTTACTTACCATGGAAACCAGCTGCGTAAGCAATAGCTCCGCCGAAGCAGGACCTGCTATTGTAAGTATCTGCCGTCTAAGTTCGATCTTATCCAGATCTTCTGGATAACCTTCTTTTTCTCCAAAAAAAATCTGCTTAAGAGATTTTTTCTCGTTTCTCTGGATACTGACTTCATCCCCTTCCACTTTACTAGTTTGATTTTGCTGTTGACCTGACAAAATAACACATCCCCACATAATAAAAATACTGGGTGTATTTTACTCCTTTTTTATATAAAGGTCAATCCCATTTTGTTACTTCCGCAACTTATTTATCTTTGTAAATATTTCCGTTTATTTTCTTCTACTATCCGCTCAAATGCTGCCATTGAAAGCGCTTCTGACAAATCAACCAAGCACTTAATATCATTTTAATGGTAGAAAAACCCTAAAGCTTGTAGTGTACCCCTCCCGTTCAACCACAGATACTTCTCCTCCACATAAGGTCACTATCCTGCTCACTATTAGAAGTCCAATTCCATTTCCTCCATTAGTTCTCAATTTACCAGGAATATTTTTCTTATACCACGATTTATCAAACAGAAATCTCTTTGTCTCATCGTCCATCCCCATTCCCTCGTCCTCGATAAATACCTCCACACCATTATTTACCACAGCAAGTGATACCGAAATTTTTCCTTGCTCATTGCTAAATTTTATCGCATTATTTAGAAGATTCACCCAAATTTGCTCCATCATCTCCTCATTGCCGAAATAAGTAACATTAGGAAGAGATATCTCCATATCTATATGCTTGCTATTCCATTCGTGCTCCAAAAGGAGCACCACCCTCCTAAGCTGCTCATCAAGACGAAATTCCTTCTTATCACTTATTATCTCAACGCTTTCGACCTTGGAAAGTGCAAGCACGTTTGTCGAAAGCTGCGCCAGGCGCTCGGATTCGCTTATTATTATATCTATATACTCTTCCCGCTCCTCCCGACTCAGCTCACCATCTTTCAATAACCTCGCAAACCCCCTGATTGAGACTATCGGCGTTTTGAACTCATGAGAAAAATTGTTTACAAAGTCAGTCCTTAGCATTGCCATTCCTCTAAGCTCTGCTGCCATCTTATTCATACTGTCTGCAAGCTCCAAAATCTCTCTAGGTCCTTTTGCATTTACCTTTATATCAAAGTTTCCGTTTGAAATCTCTTTAGTTGCATCGATAAATTCTTTAAACGGACGCATCGGTCGTCTGCTAAAGATAGCGGCAATAATCGTACCCACAACAACGCTGACAAACAGCATCATAATCACCAGCAGCGCCGGATGAGGTCCGCTTAACAGCACTCCCTGATATCCGATAACCATCATTACAACACTGATGAGCAGAGCAGTGCTTATCATTACAAAAAACACAAAAAGTACCATTACAAGAGTAATTGTATACCTTTTTCTAAAAAATTTCCCTATATGCGGAGCTCCTTCTCTTTCATTGTCATGTTCTGCGCCGGTTTTCCTATTCATGCCGCACCGCCTTGTACCCAAGCCCACGTACCGTTACAATCTCAAACTCAGGAAAATTCCCAAACCGATCACGTAGGCGGTTTATATGTACAGTCACAGTCCTTTCGTCTGTCTCTGAATCCATCCCCCATATCTCATCCATAAGTTGTAATCTGGTAAATATCCTGTCCGGATTTGCCAGCAATTTGAAAAGTAGATAAAATTCTTTCTGCGGAAGAGTTATGCGCGTTCCTTCCCTTATTACACTCAGCGAGTCATAGTCTAGCGTCACCTTTCCTATATTTAGCTGGTGCTCGCTGACTATCTTTGCCCTTCTCAGCAAAGCCCTTATACGCAGGATCATCTCTTCCTCATCCACCGGCTTTGTCATATAGTCGTCTGCTCCTGATAAAAATCCCCTTTTTTTATCCGCAAGCTCCTGCTTTGCCGTTACCATAAGTATTGGGACAGTATATCCACATTCTCTAAGCTGCTCTGTCAGTTCATATCCGTCCACGTTGGGCATCATAATATCGGCAATTATCAGATCGATATGCTGCTCATCTAGTACCTTCAGCGCCTGCTCTCCATCCTCAGCGAGAAAAGGTACAAAACCATTTTCTTTAAGCACAGCTGCCATAAGCCTCCGGGTATTTTTATCATCCTCTGCTACAAGAATATTAAACATATTGTTCACCCCGTTTTTTCTAATCTTATTATAAACATTATTATAATTCGTAAAAGGCGCTATGTAAACTTCAGTTTAATACATCTTTTTGTATTTTTGCTAAAAGTTTCCTCGTTTATCTTTAGTTTATCTTTACAGTTTATGATAGATCCATATTAATTAGTAAGAAAGGAATGATACCGACAGATGAAGCTAATTATAAAGTGCCTTAAGCCCTTCACCACCAGCGTGATGCTTTGCTTTGTTCTTCTATTCGTCCAGGCAATATGTGATCTCAGCCTGCCAAATCTGATGAGCGATATAGTAAATGTAGGCATTATACAGCTTACCGGGGACGACGGGCAGCAGGCTTATATTATTGGAAAAGGCATATCAATGCTGGGTATCGCACTTGTTGGCGTTGCTGCCTCCATACTGCTCAGCTTTATCGCATCTAGAGTTGCGGGTAGAGTTTCAAAAGGGCTCCGACACGATGTTTTTGCAAAAGTGGAAAGTTTTTCAAATACAGAATTTGACAAATTTTCCACAGCCTCTCTTATTACAAGAACTACTAATGATATACAGCAGGTACAGATGCTTGTTACAATGGGACTGAGAATGCTTGCCACTGCCCCTATAATGGGCATAGGTGGAACAATCTTTGCTCTCAGAAAGAGCCTTTCTCTAAGCTGGACAATAGCCCTTGCGGTTATTGTGTTGATAGGTGTATTTGCCGTACTCCTGCCCGTTGTGCTTCCGAAATTCAGTATCCTTCAGAAGCTGATAGATAAACTGAACCTGGTAAGCCGCGAAAATCTTTCTGGAATAATGGTCATACGCGCTTTTGGCAATGAAAAACATGAGGAGCAGCGTTTCGACGCTGCAAACCTCGAGCTCAGCAAAACTAACCTCTTTACCCAGCGCGTAACCTCGCTGATGCAACCGGCACTGACACTAATAATGAATGGCACATCCCTGCTTGTTGTGTGGGTAGGCAGCAGTGCAATCGCACAATCTACACTACAAATAGGCGATATGATGGCATTTATCCAATATGCCATGCAAATTATAATGTCATTTTTGATGATAGCTCTCATGTTTATTATGGTTCCACGCGCAATAGTATCAGCAAATCGTATAAACGAAGTACTCAGCACAGAGCTCTCTATAAAAGATCCTGAAAATCCGGATATTCCGGATAAAGTTAAAGGTCTTATCAGCTTTAAAAACGTTTCATTTAAATATAATAACGCAGAAAGCTACGTGCTTCACAACATCTCTTTTACTGCCAAACCTGGTCAGACTACTGCCTTTATCGGCTCTACCGGTTCGGGTAAATCTACTCTTATAAATCTTATACCCCGTTTCTACGATGTCACCGATGGGTGTATAGAGCTTGACGGAATCGATATACGCCGTCTCCCGCAAAAGTTTCTGCGAGATAATATAGGGTATGTTCCCCAAAAAGGCATGCTGTTTTCAGGTACGATAGAATCTAATCTTCGTCACGGAAAAATAGATGCCACCGAGCAGGACATAGACCTTGCTCTTAAAACCGCACAAGCCGCTGAATTTGTCTCTTCCACAGAGGAGGGCGTCCTTTCTCCGGTAGCACAAAGCGGCAGTAATTTCAGCGGCGGACAAAAGCAGCGGCTCTCGATTGCCCGGGCGCTCATTAAAAAACCACCAATATATATTTTTGACGACAGCTTTTCCGCTCTTGACTTTAAAACAGATGCTGCTCTGCGCAAAGCTCTCAGTGAAACTACCGGTGGAGCGACAGTGCTGATAGTTGCCCAAAGAGTAAGCACAATAATGAACGCAGATCAGATAATCGTACTCGATGAAGGTTGCATCATGGGCAAGGGAACTCACGCTGAGCTATTGCAGAACTGCCCGACATACCGTGAGATTGCTGAAAGCCAGTTGACAAAGGAGGAACTTGCATGAGTGAAAATAAAAGACCAGCAACAAACAGCAGACATGCCGGTCCTGGTGGTCCGGGCGGTCCGGGTCGGGGTCCTGGAGGACCTCCCGGCATGGTGACTGAAAAAGCAAAAGACTTTAGGGGCAGTATGCTCAAACTGATAAGATATATCTCCGGATTTAAGCTTTCTCTCCTTCTGGTTCTTATATTTGTAGTTATTTCACTGATATTTTCTATTGTAGGACCAAAGGTACTCGCTCTTGCTACCGATGAGCTTTCCACTGCAGTACTTGAGTCACTTACTACCGGTATCATAGATGTGGATTTTATATATATAAGAAACATAGCCCTTATCCTTGCGGGGATGTA
>CALXAZ010000011.1 GCA_944386395.1 uncultured Clostridia bacterium | reverse complement strand
TTGCGTATGTGGGGGTATTGTTTTCAGCCGTAGGGTTGCGCTGGCGGGCGGTGACCATCTTGTGCTCCTCAGGCTCCCCCCCGCCCATCGGTGGGCGTCGCATGGTCTTTATCTCCGAATCGGCAAGGATACCGTCTATATAGGTATAGGCGGAATTGCCGGTAACGTCTATGGTGATTGTGTGGAAATCAGAAGCGTTTTCCGATGTGATTATCGGATCTCCGCCCTCGAAAGCTTTTGCCTCGAAGGAGGCAAACGGTTTTTCTGCCGTGTCTCCGGGCGCGTAGCCGACCCTGTAGATATTTACTGTGGCGGGGGAGGACGTGGTGTCAAGCTCGTACTGGATATAGTTTTCGCCGCTTATGAGATAGTCGTTTTTGGTGTAATCGAGAAGGCGCGGGTCGTTTGCGCCAAAGATGACAGACCCCTTGCCGCTTTTGCCTGTGCGCAGCTCGGCAGTTATCCTAAATATGCCCTTTGCGCGTGAGGCAAGGGTGTTCTCCTGAGCGCCTATCCATTCGGCGCCTTCCCATATGTCGTGTGAGCCGTCGTCCATAAGACCGGTCTCAAAGTGGGAGCCGGCATGAAGCGCCTCGCCGCTCTTTGTTACAGCGGTTACGTCCCAGTCGTATCGTGTGCATGGTTTCAGCGCTTCGCCGTCATAAATAATGCCTGACGATTCATCGGATAAAACTGTGCCGCTGTCCCAGACAATGGTGTCGCCTTTGCGGACGGAGATGTGATATGACGCCTGCGAAACACCAAAATCCTGGCTCTCGTACTGCCAGCTAAAGCGGGGGCTTATGCTGTCTATGCCGAGCGGAGCGGGGAGAAATTCTGTCAGCAGGTTTTTAAGCTTTATTGCCATATTTTCTCCTTTCTTTAGTAAAAACAGTAGATGTTTGTTAAATGGTTTGCAAAAAAATGATTGAAGCTGTATACTATCCATAGGATTCACGGGGAATATGCTCTGGGTATGACCGGCGAATCATCTAAATATTAAAATGTTATTAATTACAGCTTAATAATAATTTGTTATCGGAAATATCACAATGACCTGAATCAATATCGATACTGTCCTGAAATATCATCTTGGGAGGGGATAAGATGCTGACAGTTTCAAATCTTGGCAGCTTCCTGCGAGAGAAGAGCCCTACGGAGGTGGCTCTGTACGAGAGGATAGAGGACAACATGCGTGTGCGCAGCCTCAAAGAGAAGAGGGCATCTGGGATAGAGCTAACTGCGGAGGAAGAGCGTTATGTTGTGGAACAGGAGGAGAAACAGCGGGGGATATTCCCTCCATTTTCAGCGGGGAACGATGAGTTTAAAAGCTCGATGTTTTTTCCGGGGGATGGGCTTTTTCACGTATATAAGCACGACAGATTTGGGTATGGAGGATTCCACCGGCACGACTTTATAGAGATGCTATACGTATATTCTGGGCACATAAGCCAAACGATAAACAGCGAGACGATAGAGATGACCGAAGGGGACATCTGCATCATAGATATGAATACCCGCCACCGTATAAACGACTGCGCCATGGAGGGCGACATAGCAATAAACCTTCTTATGCGCCCTGAATTTTTCACCTATCAGTTTTATGAGTCAATAGGGGAGGATGATCAGATAACGGGGTTTCTCCGGCAGGCGCTTGATGCAAAGCGAGGGAGCAGCTGCTATCTTCATTTCAGGACAAAGCGCTATCCACGGGTAAAGGAGTGTATGGAAAATATAATCTGTGAATATATAAATGCTGAGACAGGCAGCACCGAGGCAGTGAAGAGCCTGATAACACTCCTGTTTATAAACCTTATGCGGGTTTACAGGGCAGATATGGGCAGGGTGGTCAAGAGTATAGATAGCGGCGCTGATATATATGAGATACTCAACTACATAAAAAATAACTGTGCAAGCTGTACCCTTGAGACCGCCGCGGCAAGCTTTGGCTATTCCCCGACATATTTTGGGTCGCTGATAAAGAGGACATTTGGAAAAGGCTTTACCGATGTGAGGCTCGACTTTAGGCTGATAGGGGCGGCAAACAAGCTGAAATATTCCGACATTTCGGTGGCAGACATTGTGAGGAGCGTGGGATATTCAAACCAGTCGTATTTTTACAGGATATTCCGCGACAGGTATGGGATGACGCCGCAGGAGTATCGTGATACCAGATAACAAAAAAGACCGGGATGTTCCCGGTCTTTTTTATACCAATCTTGAAAAATATATGGTTACGGGACTTTTCCCTGCGCTATTTTATCGGGTCGCAGTATATCGACTCATAGTATCTGCAGAGAGCCTTGTACTCCTCCGTACCGCCCTGATGGATATTTCTGAGGTGCTCGTGTGCATCGAAGGTACCTTGCCGGCTCATTCGCTGAAGAATGTGCACGGCAATATTTGAGCAGTGATCCGCAATCCTCTCCATATTTGTGAGTATTTCAACAAAGGATATCCCGCTCTGCGTGTTGCAAAGCCCACTCTGCAGCCTGGAAATATGCTTTTCCTTGAGAGTTTCTTCGATAATGTCTATCGTCTCCTCAAGAGGCTCCACCCGCGCGGCAATCACGATATCATCGGTCCTGCAAGCCTCAACGGTCATATCTATTATCGCGGCGACGGCTGATTTTATGTAGGAGAGCTCTTCGCGCCCCTCGGAGGAGAAGGTGAGCCCCGAGCTCTTGTTGTACTCGGCAACAGAGAGGATGTTTATGCAGTAGTCGCCAATGCGCTCAAAGTCGCCGACAGTGTGCATAAGCTCGGTTGCAAGCCGGCTGTCGCTGTCGCTGAGGTTTTGTGAGGTTATCTTTACAAGGTAGTCGACAAGCATAGTTTCCGACTTGTCGAGGAATCTCTCGTTGTCGTCGAGCTCGGCGACCAGCCTTTCATCGTAATTTTCAAGCATTGATACGCACTTTTCAAAGTTTTCCTTTACAGCGGAGCCCATGCTGAGTATCACCTTTCGGCTCTGTTCGAGCGCAAGCGACGGGGTTTTGATAAATATGTCATCAAGCAGGGCAAGCTCTTCCTCAATCTTGGAGTGCTCCCTATCCTTGATTATTACACTGGAGAGCTTTATAAGCAGACCGGAGAATGGGAGAAGAACGAGAGAAGTGACGACGTTGAAAAGCGTGTGGAAATTAGCGATGCTGCTGCGGTTGACAAAGGAATCCCAGAAGCTAAAGCCGATAATAGCATTAAAGCTGTACACAACGATTGTAAACAGGGCTACACCTATGAGGTTTATTATGACATCTATCGATACGGCGCGCTTTGCCTGTTTATTTGTGCCGATGCTTGCGATGAGGACGGTAACGCACTTGCCTATATTCATGCCGAGTATTATTGGTGCGGCAATGGAGAACGTTATTCTGCCTGTGGAGGATATTGCCTGGAGAACGCCCACTGCGGCTGAAGAGCTCTGGAGCACGGCAGTAACGACTGCCCCGAGCAGTATACCGAGGAATGGTTTTTTAAAGAGGAAAAATATCGACTGAAAGGTCTCAGATTCCTTTAGAGGGGAGAGGGTGGACTCCATGGTGGTCATGCCGAAGAAGAGTATTCCAAGCCCAATGATTATCGAGGCAATGTCCTTTGTCCGTCTCCGTTTGGATATAAGCATTATCCCTGCTCCAACACCGATACAAACAGGCGCAAAGGAAGATGGTTTGAGCAGGGTGAGAAGTATGTTGCCATCGCCGATGTCGCCGAGGCGGAGGATCTGTCCGGTGACGGTGGTGCCTATGTTTGCACCCATTATCACGGGCACAGCCTGGGCAAGCTTCATTATCCCTGCATTTACAAAGCCCACAACCATGACCACCGTTGCCGCAGAGCTCTGTATTACGCCTGTGACAACAGCCCCAAGAGCCACTCCCTTTATACGGTTGTTTGTAAGCTTTTCAAGGGTCTTTTCAAGGCTTGCCCCCGCAACCCTTTCAAGACTTGCGCCCAGAAGGCTCATACCATAAAGGAACAGCCCAACGCCTCCCAGCAGCTGCAAAACAGAAATCAGGTCCAAAAAAATCCCTCCCAAAACTGAAAACGGGGCGGAGCATGTCCGTCTGAAAGTCCGATCGTTTATATTATAGCAAAGAGGTGCGGTGTATTGCAACAAAAAGCGTTTGGAGGCAATAGTAATCGACAAAAAATTTTAGAAAATTAAGGAAAATGATGTAATGTGTTGGAACTTTTTTGATGTTTTGCCAGTCTATACCTTACGGAATTATTAAATTTTCCTAAATTCCTTGTTTTAGGAAAGCGGGTAGTGTAAAATGGTACCAGGTATAGTTTTCATGCGCCCAATAAATAAAAAAGAAAAGCGAGGTAAAAGAAATGGCTAAAAAGCAGGTAAAGAAACTTATAGCCGTGCTGCTTGTCGTTAGTATGATAGCAGGCATGTGCCTTACTTCTGCATCTGCCGTCACATTTACGGATACCAATGGTCACTGGGCCAAAACCTATATAGACTCCGGAATAACTGCGGGCTATATAGATGGGTATTCAGACGGCACATTCAAGCCGGATGGCAGCGTGACAAGAGCAGAATTTGCTAAAATGCTTGTTGAGGCGCTCGGCATTACCGGTACAACAACGATAGCGTTTAAAGATGTCCCGGCAGGGAAATGGTACTATTCATATGTCCAGAAGGCGGTATACGCGGGGTTTATCTCGGGATATTCGGATAATACCTTCCGTCCAGACAATAACATCACAAGGCAGGAGGCTGCCGCGATGATATCCCGTATAGTCACCGCGCCAACCACTACAAAATCTGCCACAATCTATAAAGACTATGCCTCTATAGATAAAGCATGGGCGCTGCAATATGTTGAAACAGTCCTCTCAAAGGGATATATGACGGGCGACAACAACGGGAATTTCCGTCCCAACAGCACCCTTACCCGTGGCGAGGCGGCAAAGATAATCACCTCTATCCTCCAGACAGAGAAGATAGTAAAGGTAAATCAGTCGATAAGCTCTGCCGTTTCTTATTCAAATACACTTTTTGTAAATAATGTCATTATCGCAAACAGCGTAGGCAGCGGAAGCGTTTCCTTTGCCAACTGCCGTGTGCTTGGTGCGATGAACATTGCGGGAGGCGGCTCGAGCGGCATAAGCCTTTCCAATACAGGAGTAAACCGCATGACAGTTGCAAAGAGCACGGGAGATGTAGGAATCACGGTTTCCGGCTCCTCCTATGTCACAAATACAGCTGTAAACTATGGTGCAACGCTGCGCGAAAGCAGCCTTTCGGGCAATGGTTTTGGCGATGTCACAATCTCCGGGAGCGGGCTTGCCTCCCAGACAGTTTCGCTTTCGGGCACATTTGATACTGTTACAATGAGCTCGGATACGACCCTCGAGCTGACAAGTGGCAGGATAAGTGAGCTTGCTGTAAACAGCGGAGCTGCCGGTTCTACCATTGACATGGCAAGGAACACCACGGTTACCAAGGCGACAATCAATGCTTCCTCTTCGTTTACCGGCGAGGGCAAGGTAATAAATGCTGTGCAGAACGTTGCCAATGTTACATTCGAAACCGAGCCTACCACACTCACCGGGACAGGGGTTTCCGCCGGTAAGCTTCAGCCGACGGTTTCGCCCACAAACGCAAAGACAGGGGTTTCCCCGCGGACAACAATCACCCTCACCTTCAAAGAGGCTCTCACTAATGCCAGTGGAAAGACCCTGACCGACTCTTATATCGAGAGCAGCGTGGTCGAGCTCCGCAGAAACAGCTCCTCCGGCACGAAGGTCTCCTTTGAAGCGTCGATAAACTCTACAAAGAAGGTCATCACTATCACTCCCGACTCAACCCTCTCTGAGGACATGAGATATTATGTGATAGTAAAGGCCAATAGCCTAACAAATTCCAGCGGTACCAAAAACACAGCCTTCTCCTCTTACTTTGTAACAGGTGAGAAGGGCGTGCTCGAGCCTGAGGTTTCGCCGGCAGACGGCAAGACTAATGTCAGCGCCGGGACAAAAATTACGCTTACATTTGATGAGGCTATTTACGATTACGATGGCGACTCAATCACAGGTTCCTACATCGAGGATGAGATGGTCGAGCTCCGCCGCGGCAGTGAAAAGGGTACGCTGGTTTCGTTCGACGGCTCGATAAACAGCACAAAGAAAGTAGTTACGATAACCCCGACAAGGGACCTCTCCGAGGATTATACATATTATGTAATCGTGATAGGCGGTTCTATAACCAACAGGGACGACGAAGAGAACACAGAGTTTGTATCGTCCTTCACCGTTGGCAGTGACGGGATCCTCATTCCTGAGACAGATCCTGAGGATGGAGAGGACAATGTTAGCCGCGGGACCGATATTGTTATAACCTTTGATGAAAAGATATATAGGAACGACGATGGCGACTCTATGCGCGCCTCCGACCTGTATGATATCATCTCCATCGAGGAAGACGGCGACCTGGTGGATGACAGAGACTACGAGATTTCGATAAGCTCCTCCAAGAAGGTCACAATAACATTTGATGGTTATCTCAGCAGCAATACCGAATATACCGTCTATATCGAAGGCGGAGAGATATTCAATGAAGACGGGGACGAGAACGACGAGTACGAGTTCACGTTTGAGACAGGGACAAAGACATCCTCCTCAAGCAGCAGCGGGGAGTGGACAATGTCTCCATCGCACAGGTCCACAACAGCGTCCGTAACCACCGATATCGAGCTTACATACGATGGGAAGATATACGATGAATATGGTGACAGGATAGATGAGGACTGGGCGGATGATTATTATCTCGAGGATTATTTCTGGTTCTACGATGAAAATGACGACTATATAGACGCGAGGTACTATATCGATACCACCAGCAGCAGGACTACCATCACCATAGAGCCTGATTATAGCCTTGATGTTAACACCAGATACTATGTTGATATCATCGATGTATACGATGAGGACGACGATTCCATTGAGGAGGAGTTCTATTTTGAGACAGGTGAGCCGGAGATAACCATTGCTTCGGCGACGAATGTAACTGAAACCAGCGCTGAATTTAAGGTTACGACCGAAGTTTCAGGTACCCTGTACTGGAGGGTATACCCCGACCCGACCTCGTCCTCAAAGAAACCAGACTATGAGAGAGAGGGAAGCATCACATCCACAAAGACAGTGACAGTAGAGGATCTCGAGCCTGGTACGGACTATATCTTTGAAGCGTATGTGTACTATGACGGAGAAGCGACAGATTCTAAAACAAAGACGTTTACAACAAAGAGTGCCGCTTCTGATGAGTGCGAGCTTGAAAGTGTCGATATAACGGGTGTAGATGTTGAAGAAGTATCTTCTATAAAGAATCCTACTTCAGGTGGTACAGGTTCCGTTACGATAACCGTCAAGTATGACACAGATCTCAGCGGCATAAGCGCAAGTGATTTCGATGTAACGGTGAGCCAGGGAGCTAAAGAAAAGGTTAATAAAAATAGCGATACAGCTTATAGTATTACGGTGACAGCAGAAGACGGCGAGACACAAAAGATATATATCGTTACTATTGAGCTTGGCGAAGAGCCGGTAGAACCCGGGACAGGCGAGAACGAAGGATCTGGCGGCACGACCGAAGAAGAAACAAACACTAACGAAGGTGACACTGGGAATTCGGGAACAACGGCCCCTGGAGAGGATGATACCCCATCCGGCGGTCACGGCGCATAACACATGGCTGATAAAACATAAAAGGACGTCCACAGGACGTCCTTTTATATTGTAAGAAGGTCACTTTCATGAAAACACAAGCATATTTTCCATTTATTTCGGCGTGTATTACTATTGCCAAACCGGCTGAAAGTGCTAAAATTGATATCCGGTAAAGCATATAAAAAACAGGGAGATGTAATTATGCAGCTTATGGTCGTTGTCCTAAACAAAATCGCCTGTATGCCGGCGATACTGTCCGGATTTATGGAGCAGGGGATTGGCGGCACAACTATTGTCGACTGTGAGGGCGCACTCAGGGTAATAGGGCAGAGCTCGGTTGAGCCTCCGCCGATATTTGGGGCGCTGAGGCAGTTTCTAAATCCGGAGCGCGCTGCGGGGAAGCTTCTGCTGACAGTGCTGGACGAGAGCAATCTTGAAAGAGCAAAGAAGATTGTTGACAATGCGGTTGGCGGTATAGGCAACCCTGACACCGGCATTATTTTTACAATAGCGCTGACGGGCGTGGAAGGGCTGGCGAAATATAACAAATGAATATGCTTTTTGCCATATCGATGGCTATGGTTTTCGGATTGCTCTTCAACAGGATTGTAAAAAAAATAGGTTTGCCAAATGTTACCGGATATTTGGTGGCAGGACTGGTGATAGGACCATATGTGCTTGGATTGTTTCCAAAGGAAGCGGCTGAGCAGTCGGCAGACATCACAAATATTGCCCTTGGCTTCATTGCCTTTTCGATAGGCGGGGAATTTAAGATGAGCAGTATAAAGCAGATAGGCGGCTCTGTGCTGACGATAACATTTTTTCAGGCGCTTGCGGCGACGATTTTTGTTGACATAGCGCTGATAGTTGCAGGTTTTCCCGTGCCTCTCTCAATAACGCTTGGAGCCATTGCCACAGCGACGGCTCCGGCTGCTACGCTGATGGTAGTAAGGCAGTATAGGGCAAAGGGACCGGTGACAAATATTCTCCTGCCTGTTGTTGCTCTTGACGATGCGGTGGGGCTTGTTGTGTTTTCTGTGTCGCTTGCGCTGGCGCAGGTATTTGCATCTGGTGCTGCGCTTACAGCTGAGGCGATGCTGGTGGAGCCGCTCATCGAAATAGTGGGTTCACTTGTAATTGGTGGTGCGATAGGGCTTGGGCTGGCTTTCTGCCTGAGATTTTTTAAGTCCAATGCCAACAGGCTGTGCCTTGTGATAACCGTTGTATTTCTTGGGACGGCTCTTTCAGGGATGCTGGGACTTTCATCCCTGCTTCTCAGCATGGCAACAGGCGCTGCCCTGGCAAACCTGCGAAACGACTCGGAAAAGGTGCTCGAAATAAACGACAACTGGACGCAGCCGCTGTTTTTGCTTTTCTTTGTTATCTCAGGGGCTGAGCTGGATGTTGCGGTTGTCCCAACAGTTGGGCTTCTTGGTATTATTTATATTGTTATGCGGTCGCTTGGTAAATACTTTGGAGCGCGTATAGGAGCCACCGTGGTAAAGGCGGATCACAACATACGCAAGTATCTCGGGGTTGCACTTTTGCCGCAGGCTGGTGTTGCGATAGGAATGAGCCAGATAGTGATATCAGCGCTACCACAATATGGAAATGAAATACGCGCGGTCGTGCTGTGCGCGACGCTGGTGTACGAGCTTATAGGTCCGCTGCTCACCAAGATGGTGCTTACGAAGGCTGGAGAGATTGAAAAAACGGCAAAGATGTCCACCGCCAGAAGTGCCCACGCGTAAAACAAAAGCGCCCCCTGAGGGGCGCTTTTTTCAGATAAGTTTATTTGAGAATAATTCGGTGTACACAAGCTTCCCGTGTTCACGAGAGGAATTCATAAGGCTGACTTTTGTTACGCGCTGAGGTGGGATGGGAGCTGAATCTGAAATTTTTACCGGATCAAAGCCGGGTTTAATAATAATTTCCCGTCCGAGTGTGATATGTGGGCGGAAGTTGTGGGAATCTAATGAAAATCCGGCGCTCATAAGGTTTTTTGAAAGAGTGCGTTGGAGCTCGAAAAGGGCAGCTCCTCCGTCAACACCAAGCCACCAGATATCGCCGCTGCGCCGCTTAAAACGCCCAAGACTACCTGTTTTCAGGGTAAAGCCTTGCGAAGGGAAAGCCATTGCCCGCCGCAAAGCAGGGAGCCTTGAGGGAGGTGTGGTGCCGAGGAAAGCAAGGGTTAGATGGAGATTTTCGCGGCGGCTAAAATTCCCGGAAATGGAATTTTCCTTTAGCATTGTCACTGCCGAAAATATACCGTCGGTCACCTCGGTGCTAAAATTTATCGAGATAAATAGTCTCAGTTCGTTCATAGCGTTTCAAGTATGACCTTTTGAAGCGAAGCGACGATTTCTTTCCAGTCAGAGGTGAGCTTTCCAGCACCCTGCGCCAGGATATCAGACCCACCGCCCTTGCCGTTAAAGAGACCGTTAGCCATCGCACATATGTCGCGGATATTTGCGGGGCAGCCTGCGCTTTTGCCGATAATATAGCATAGCCTGCCATTTGAAGGGTAAAACACTGCTGCAACGCACTGAGACGCAGTGAGCTTGCCCAGCAACAGCTTTGCTTCCTGAGGGGAACAGTCGGTGGCAGCGCAGCAGACGGTAGTACCGCTTTTGACGGGGGATGCCGAAAGAAGCTCACCCGCCGTGTATTCCATTAGCTTTGCCGAGCCTGCTCTGAGCCTCATGTCAAGCTCATGATTCTCTGATTTCAGTTTTTTAAGCATTTCAGGGAGATTTTCAGCCCTTGTAG
>CALXAZ010000010.1 GCA_944386395.1 uncultured Clostridia bacterium | reverse complement strand
TATATACATCCCCGCTCGCCTCATATCCAAGCTTTTCATAGAACGCTCTGGCTCTGCACTGCGCAGATAGCTCGCTTTTCTCGGCTCCTTGCTCAACTGCCTTTTTCTCAAGCTCATGCACAACCATACTCCCGATCCCTTGCCCACGCCATTCTTTTATCACAGCTATTCTCCCTATCGTATATGTGGACTGATCAGTGTGGCTCTGAAATGTTCTACCAGTAGCAACAGGCTCTTTGTTTTCCAAAAAGACAACATGCCATGACCTTTGATCTATATCGTCGAATTCATTTTTGAATCCCTGCTCTTCTACAAAAACCTTTTCTCGTATCTTGCGGCAATCCTCTGTTATGCCAAAGCTAATCTTTATCTCCATTTTCCCTACCATACTGTTCATTAAAATTCATTATTATTGTGGAAACATGCGCGCGTGATGCCGTCCCCTGTGGAAGGAACTTTCCATCTCCTACCCCATTTATAAGACCTGCCACTGACGCTCGCTCAACCGCGCTCACAGCCCAGAGGCTGACATCCTGCGCATCCACAAACTTTACCTCTGCCCCATTTGCAAGCTCTATACCCATCAAGTCCGAGTAGCGTATCAGTATCGCGCACATCTGCTCCCTTGTAATCGAATCATCAGGACCGAACTTCCCGTCTCCATAGCCTCCGACTATGCCATTTTGACTCGCCCACATGACATATGGGGCGTACCACTCTCCCGCCGGAACATCTGAAAAACCAGAAACCACAAACATAGATGTATCCACCATACTCAACCTTCCAAGAGCCGTCACAAATGCAGCCCGGGTCATCTCTTCCCCAGGCTCAAACAACCCGTTAATCCCATCCACAAGCCCTAATTCAGACACATACTCCACCGCCTCATAATACCAGTCGGTCTCTTTGACATCAGGATACCTGAGCGGCTCCTCAAACCCTATTGCGTAATCGGGAAAATGTGGATCGACCGCAAACGCAAGTCCCTGCAGGCTAAAAACTATCAACAGGCAAAGGAGCAGCAATTTTCCAAGCTTCATCATTTTTCCTCGCTTTCCCCACGTCCAAAAACTCACCCTGTTATTTTATCAAAATTTCCCAAACCATGCAACCCTCCTACGGAACCAAGAATGGGACGCCTCCGCGTCCCATTCTTCTGATGTCTGCTATTTACAGCATCCTCCTATTTAGCTTTGACCTCTGCACTCTGTGCACTATCAAACGCACAGCAGCTTGCGCATCCTGTACACCCTGCACATCCTCCCGAGCAAAACTTTCCCCTTTTAAGTGCTCTCAGCTTCCTTATCAGTACAAACGCACTATATGCTGCTATAATGCCAACAACTATATACCCAGACATAATTTTCTCCTTGGTCATCAAAATATCAGGCTTCCTATCTGGTAAACGGCAAACGCGCATATCCACGCTACAATCACCTGGAATACCGCAGAAAACATCGCCCATTTCCACGAATTTGTTTCCTTCTTTATTGTTGCCACCGCCGCAACACATGGCGTATACAGTAGACAGAACACCATAAGTGCATACGCATTTATCGCTCCAAATCCCATAGCCGCAAGTATTCCAGCAAGCTCTGCCATCCCTTCGTTGGAGTTAATGTTTCCTATCTCGAACAGTACGCTACAACTTGAGACAACCACTTCTTTTGCCGCAAGTCCGGAGATTATTGCTACCGCTATCTGCCAGTAACCCAAACCAACCGGACCAAGTAGAGGCGCTACCGCCTTTCCTATGTAAGCCGCAAAGCTTTCCGACATGTTATTGGTCATTCCGGAAAGGTTAAAGTTTTGCAAAACCCACAGGATGACCGATGCCACAAATATTGTCGTCCCCGCTTTTGTAAGGTAATCCTTCACCTTTTCCCACACATATATCACTATGCTGTGTGCATTCGGAGCCTTATACTCCGGAAGCTCGATGAGAAGGCTATGTTTTTCGCGTTTTTTCCCCAGTTTGCTTATCAACAGCGCAACAATTATTGCTACCAACAATCCTATTACATACATCGAATACGCCACAAACATTGCATTCTCCGCAAAAAACATCTTGGAAAACAAAACATACACCGGCAGCCTTGCACTACATGACATAAATGGGGTTATAATTATCGTCCTAAGCCTGTCCTTTGGATTTTCAAGCGCACGCGACGCCATCACAGCCGGAACAGTACATCCAAACCCAAGCAGCATTGGGATGAACGCCCGGCCAGAAAGCCCAATTTTGCCCATTATACCATCCATGACATACGCTATACGCGACATATATCCGCTGTCCTCCAGTATCGCAAGTGCAAGGAACAGGATAAATATATTTGGCAGAAATGTCAAAATGCCGCCCACACCCGCTATCACTCCGTCAGCCGCCAGAGAAACCACTGCTTCGGATGCCCCTATTGCCACAAGCAAACGTTCAACCTGTCCGCTAAACAGCTCAAGCAGCACTCCAAAACCATCTGCCAACTTGTCACCTATAGTAAATGTCAGAAAGAACACCACTGCCATTATCCCAAGAAACACCGGAGCTCCCCAGAATGGGTGTGTAAGGACCCTGTCAATTTTTTCGGTCATCTCTACCTTTGCGCTTCGACCTACAAGAACCTCCTCTACTATCTCCTCTATGAAATCATACTTCTGGTTTATTATTTCTTTTTCAAGATTAGGCACACCCGCAGCAGCCAAGGGGAACTGAGCCAGTATTTCTTCGTCCTGCTCGAGTATTTTCAGCGAGTGCCATCTTGGATTTGGTATATTCCCATAATGCACCCGTAGCCGCTTCGTTATCTCATCTATAAGATCCTCGATATCATCGCTATATACCATTGTATGCTCATTGTGATGATTATGGCGGTGCCTGCCCCCCATTTTAACACTAGTTCGATGGTGATGGTGCTCAAGGGCATCCAAGGTCTTGTCTCTATGATGGACTACAGCATGCATCAGCACATCAAGCCCCCGCTTTTTCCTTGCTGATACCGGTATTGTTGGAACTCCAAGCATCTCCGGCAGGCGGTGCAGATCTATCTCCATGCCACGCTCCTCTACAATATCCATCATATTCAGGGCAACAACAACAGGCTTTCCCAGCTCGATAAGCTGAAGGGTCAGATACAGGTTTCTCTCAAGATTTGATGCATCGACAACATCCACTATCACATCCACATCATCGCTGAGTATGTATCCGCGGCTAAGCTTTTCCTCCATTGTATAGCTGGTAAGACTATATATTCCAGGAAGATCCACCAGCTTAAAGTCAACTCCGTGGGCGCTAAACATTCCCTCCTTCTTCTCTACAGTAACGCCCGGCCAGTTTGCCACCTTTAGCTTTGCCCCGGTGTAAGCGTTAAAGAGGGTTGTCTTTCCGCAGTTCGGATTTCCGATAAACCCGACATTTATCTGTCCGCTCATCCTCTTTCCTCCTCTATGGTTATCCCCGCAGCAATCTCTGCCCCTATCGCAAAACGCGTTCCACGTACCTTAATCACAGAAGCTCCATTTCTCTTCTTACCTAATATGTCAAGCCGCGTACCCTCAGTAAGCCCCAATGCCTCCAGCCTTCGCTCCAGTTCATATGGAGTGGCTACCGAAACTACCTTGTAGCTCCCTATTCCACAGTCAAGAACAGTCATGCTTTCACTTTCCTTTCATATAGTAAAAGAACGCCGTATCCGCAGTTTTGTTAACTGCAACTAACTCAAATTAGCTTATCACAACTGTTTTTGCTTGTCAATCAATTTGCCAGTCTTTACCCCATATACCTTTATTTTATATTCATTAAAAACATATAGCCATACCTATCAAGGTATGGCTATACATTCTGTCAGCATTATCATTTAAATATTTCAATCAATAGCTTCCGCCAGCGCTCCCACTATATGGGATGAGGGACTGGGTCTCATTAGAAGGTTCGGTTGCCTGTGTACCCGTAGAAACAGAAGGCTTCTCCTCGTCAAACACTATATTGAGTTCGATAGTCTCATCGCCACGTGTGACCGTTATTACTGCACTGTCCCCCGCAGAGTACTGTTTCTTTGCTGTTACAAGCTCAGATGACGTTGTTATCTCCGTATTGTCGATCTTCGTGATTATATCGCCCACCTGAAGCCCTGCCGTTGCCGCACAGCTTGTATCGTCTACCGCTGTAACATATGCGCCAATCGGGGTTCCGTAGAACTGATTTCCCTCCATCAGCGTCGAAACAGTAATTCCAAAGTATGCCTTGCCTGTAACATATCCATTGGTGAGGATATCATTTACGATATCAGCAATGTCATTTATCGGTATTGCAAAGCTCAACCCCTCAACGCCTGTGTCAGAATATTTCGCCGTTACTATACCTACAACCTCGCCCCTGTCATTAAAGACCGGACCGCCAGAGTTTCCTGAATTTACTGCTGCGTTTATCTGGAACATGTTTATCGGGTCCCCATCGATATTTATATTTCTGTCAAGCGCGGATACAAGCCCATCTGTGAGACTGAATGTCAGCTCTCCAAGAGGATTTCCTATAGCATAGATTGTATCGCCAACAGAAAGGGTATCGCTCGAGCCTATAGTTACCGGGGTAAGCCCTGTGGCTTCTATCTTTATAACGGCAATATCATTGTCCGCCTCGTAGGCAACAACCGTTGCGTCATACGTATCCCCGTTACTGAATGTGACGGTATAATCAGTACCGTTTTCAACTACATGGTAGTTTGTCAGGATATAGCCATCTTCAGTTATTACAAAGCCTGTACCTGACGAAGCATACTGGCTAACCTGACCAAAGATGTTTCTGGTAGTGCCGGTCGTTGCAATACCCACTACGCTTCCCACGTTGCTAGCGTAAAGCTCTTTTGCTGTAAGTACGGTTGTATTCTGCGATGTATTGGAGGCACCAAATGTCTTTGTAGACGCTATGGTCGCCTCTGTGGGCTCGGTCATCATCATGTCCTCTCCGCCCCTGCTTATCTGGTAGTTCACTCCCAGTGCAAACGCTCCAACAATCATCGCAAAGCAAAGCACCGCCGCAATTATCTTTGGCACGTTCTTCCTCCTTTGGCTCTTCTTTTCCTGAGACATGCCATGTGCCCTTTCGTATTCATTACTTTCAACAAAGCATTTCTTTTCATTATCATAAATATATTTCATAGATGATTATCTCCTTTCCGGCTCCCGCCTTACAATAAAGATAATATCCTTTATTTTTGTCCAAAAAATGAACAAACTAAGAAAATTAAATTAATCTTTTACTCATTTTCACCATTCTGCACACCTTGCAGCTTATCTCCCAGAAGGTTAAAAACAAGAAAAACAGATACCGCAAAAAGTATTAACATCCCGGCAGAGATATAAAATCCCTTTATCCCTATAAAGTCTATGAGAATCCCTCCGGCAATATTCCCCAGTATCCCCGCAAGCGAGCTTACCGCTCCATAGATTGTCTGCGCTGTTGCTTTCAGGTGTTGTGGTGATACTGAATATATGTAGTTTAACACCGAAGCAATAAAAAGCCCATTTCCCAGCCCATTAAAGGTAGAAAACAAGATTACCTGAACAAGATTCTCTGCAAAACCAAAGCAGATCACCTCAGCTGCAAAAAACACCCCCGATGCAATCAGCATTTTCCGGAATGAAAAGCTCTTGCTCAGAACTGCCATAAGCATAAGCCCAGGCACCTCAAGCAGCGCACGATACCCCGTCAACAGCCCAAGCTGAGAAGCTGATGCTCCTACATCCTCCAACAGATATGATAGAAATCCATAGCACGAATTTGTTGACATGCATAAAAAGAACGCAAATACAAGAAATGTAACATATCTGTAGCTTTTGAACAGACTTCCTACCTGCATTTCTTTAAATGAAAGACTTTTTCTTTTCTCAGTCTTTTCCCTGTCACGCATAGTAAGCGACAATAGAAGCACAGGTAGCAATAGCACAGGGGACAGATAAAAGGTGCAATCCACCCCCACTCCTGGCAAAACAAAGCTAAGTATTATTCCTATGATTGCAAAGGAGAGAGAGCCAAAAGCCCGTATTGTACCATAATTAAACCCTTCGCTGTATGATGACTGCACTACCCAGTTGTCCAAAAGGGACATCGCCGGGTTCCTAAAGAAGCATACCAATGGTATCCATGCCATTGCTAGGGAAAATCCAAATATATTTATCTCTGCACTTGCCGGGATAAGCAAAAAAAGTATCATCTGGCAGGCAAGAGTTATCACAAAGACCTTTCTGACCGAGCGTATCTTGTCCCCCATCATTCCCCAAAACGGAGTGGCAAATATGCCTACAGCAGAATTGAGCGCGTTAACTATTCCGACCTGCGATGCCGGAAATCCCAAATTTTGCAAAAAAACTGTCATGTAATTGCCAACAGACATTGCAAACCAGTACGAAAACTCCACCCCGGCAAATTTTAACGCTCCGCCGGTTCCATCTCCGCGTATGCGTGAAATCACCCGACCTATCATCTCTGTCTCTCCTATCAAAAAATTTTGCAAAATCTAAGTGCAGACAGATAGTATCACAGCACAGTGCCGACTTCAAGCCTTTTTCAATTTTTTATTCTGTTAAAAGCTTTATTTTCTTTAAAACCATATACTTATACAACATTTTATAATAGTTAATCTAATATTTGCTTTAATTTCTCTACTCTGGAGCGGTCCGAACGCCCCCATCCCGGAAGATATAACGTAAAAAAGAGCGGCGCCTATGGCGCCGCTCTAAAAGCTCATGTATTTTAGTTTGTAGCCTGTACAAACCTTGCTATTATAGTTGCCACCTGTGCGCGGGTAGCGATACCCTGCGGGTCGATATTGCCGTCACCCATACCATTGATGAGCTTCAGCTCAACTGCCCATGCCATCGCATCCTTTGCCCAGCTGCTAATGCTGTCTGCGTCACCAAATCCGGAAACTGTGCTGGAGACCTGTGGGCTTCCCGCATAGCGGTACAGCATTGTTATCATCTGCTCACGTGTAGCCACAGAGTCGATATTGGTGCCATCATATATGCCCTTATCAACTGCCCACTCGTGACCAACTTCATACCATGTATCTCCTGCTTCCGTGTCCTCTCCTACGTATCTCGCAAGCGCGGTAACGACCATGGCACGTGTCATGCCCCTTTCAGGCGCAAACGTATTCTCTCCGGTACCCATGAATATTTCACGGCTCGTAGCGAAATCTACGGCGTCAGCGCCCCAGTAGTTGCTATCTACGTCTCCAAAGTCTTTGCTGTTATCAACTATCTTTACAGTGTCTCCGTCAGACAGAACCACTGCAACTCCTTCGTCAGTCAGCAGCGAGGTCTTTATTACTTCTTCACTTCCATCCTCTCTCACTATAATGGCAACCATGCCTGCATTAACCTTTTTGACCGGGATCTCAACCTTGACCTCAGTGTCTTCCGGCAGCGTTACCGTAACTGTCGGAGCATTCTCGCGGTCTGTTGTCACAGGCACCGACGGCATCGGAAGCTTTACACTCTCATTGTTATCTATCGCGTCTTCCACGATCTGCTCGGGAAGCTCAACTTCCGCCTCAACGCGCCCGTCCCCAGAAACAACCGTCGTGGAGGATGACCCGTCCTTATTTTCAACCTTTGTTACCGACGAACCATCTGTCTTTTCCACTGTCTCTGTCTTATTGCCCTCGGAGTCCTTTTCCGTTGTTGTAACTGTGCCGTCCTGCTCAATAGCTATAACTGTGGTCGAACCATCGGGGTACTCGGTGGTCTCGGTGATCGAACCGTCAGGTCTTGTTACAGTAGTCGTTGTGGAGCCGTAAGGATTTGTTGTTATTTCGGTCTCGCCCTCATCTTCAGAGGGATTTTCGGTGTCTATATCGGTCCATTTCGCGGTAAATACTATATTTTCATCGACTGTTA
>CALXAZ010000009.1 GCA_944386395.1 uncultured Clostridia bacterium | reverse complement strand
GATAGGCGATAGCAAGCCTGTTTCCTCATTCACAGCATAGCAAGCAAGAGAGCAATTGGTAGAACGATTGGATACATAGAGGAATTTTTCGCTTGGATGCAGTCTGATGTCTGAAGGGGAATGGCTTTCATCGGTTTTGCCGGGGATTGTAGCTAAGGTTTGCAGATCTTTCAATTCACCCTTCGTTTTGTCTATCGAATAGACAGTGACACTTGGTTCCATTTCGTTGCAGACGTAAAGAAGTGGTTTTTTTGCGCTGAGGACGGCATGGCGAGGTGAAGTCTTTGGGCGGAAATGGTAATGCTGAAGATGTGTAAGTTTACCGGTTTCTTCATCAAGCTTCAACAGCTCTACAGCGTCTTGTCCCTTGTTGCAGGCATAGACAAAATTGTCGTCATCTATGTTGACAGAATGAATAAATGCTGCGGTATGTACCGGACCGGCGCCCTCGAAAATATGCATATCAGTCAAGCCTTCTATCCCGCCGTCATCGCGGGTTCGGAATACGGCAACACTTGGAGTATCGAACGTACGTTTTAAATCAAAACCACCTTTGCCATTTGGAACATAGGCGCAGACAGCATCAACATGAGAGGCATGGTTTGCCACTAGCACATATTTGCCGCTTTTACTGACTGTAGAATACGCAGTACATCCGCCGCGTGAGAGATCGGAGTTAATAAAGGATATCTCTCCAGTTTTACAGTTAAGAGCATATGCGCTTATTCCTCCCCCGGTGCCAGCATATGTGCCATATGGTGTTATGCCCAGATCGGTATCAACGCATGCGCCAAAGTCACGACACTCATTTGAAGAATATAGAACATTTTTGTTGGGGGAAAGTGATACCATAGTAGTCTCAATCCCAACTGACATATTTATTGGAGTTAGTTTGCCGGTAGAGGTATCGAATTGAAAGGCATAAATGCCACCTCCTTTGCCGTTGAAAGCAGATGGTCTGCCATCAGTTCGTCCCATAGTGCCTACATAAGCATATGTATTTTTCATTATTTAGCCCCTTTTCTGAAATATAAATTAAGTCTATTATCTTTTTTCCCTTTTGTCAACAATCAACAGGAAACCTACACATAAGGAAAAGGAGAAAGGCATTTGCCTTTCTCCTTTTCCTTATGTGTGAATACTATAGATACTTTTTCTACAGCCCATGTTTCCTATTTAATGGGCAGCTGATCTCCATCATTTCTTAGCACTAGTATATGTAGCGGCGCTCAACCCGTGAGCTCAGCTGGCTTGTAAAATAGACTCCCTCGTGTCCGACGGTTGCGGCAAGCTTCTGTGGAGGGAGAACCGCTCCCGTTGACGATTTACCAAAGATAGTAACCTCGTCGCCTATGTCGCAATCTATCCCTGTGACATCGATGAAGCTCTGATCCATACATATCCCAATATACCGGGCAAGCTTGTTGCCAACAAGGACGGGGCTTCCTGCACTCACAAACTGCTCGCACAAGCCATCTCCATAGCCAATGCAGATAGTAGCAACTTTTGTTTTACGTTTGGCAAGAAATATGCCGTCATACCCTACCGTCTCCCCAGGTTCAACGGTACGCAGGTTTATGATGCTCGTCCTCCATGAGACGGCGTCTTTCACGGCTCCGGGGCTGTCTGGAGGGAGAGGATTGTCACGGTTATCCATATACAGCCTACGTCCTATGCGTACTGCGTCTAGATAAGCCTCAGGAAACCAGTCGGAAGCACCACTGTTGCAGATATGCCTCATAGGGATGTGTATACCTGCATCATCAAGTTGACCTAGGGCACGCATATACAGCTCAAACTGATGATGAGCAAGCCGGCTTCCACGGATTTCCCCTTCAACAAAGTGTGTGAATGCTCCGGCTATCTCAATGTTAGGAAGAGATTTCAGGGTATCAATTAGCCGGGCAAGCTCTGCACCAGGGCGGGCGCCAATACGGTTGAGACCAGTTTCTATCTTTATCTGAATAGAGGCTTTCCTTTGGAGCTTTTTTGCCTCTTTGTCTATAATGGCGGCTGTCTCGGGACGAAAAACGGTGAGACATATGTTATTTTCCAGAGCAATGGGTATCTGGAAATCTGGAAACCCTCCCATGACAAGCAGGTTTTGGGTGATACCGGACTGACGCAGCTCAACAGCTTCGCCAATCTGGGCCAGTGCTATCGTTTTTATCAAACCCATAGATGTCAGGGCATTGGCCACAGGGAGAGCGCCAATGCCGTATGCGTCACACTTTAACACGGGGACAATCTCTGTTGACGCAGGCAATGTGGCGCGGATAGATTGTATATTTTTACATATAATATTCAGATTTACCTCTAAATATGAATTATAACAAGCCAGTTTCATAAAAAAACCCTCTTTTAAAATGAATATATACACTTAATATACATTATAGTAGTATTCTGGCAAATATGCAAGAAAGAAATGGGGAGCATGTGTATAATTGTGCAATAGCACAAGCATTTGTGCGCAGGTATGTGTGGTCGTAGTCAAAACGTCAAAAATGGAAACAAACAATAAATATTCATTGACAAAGTATATTTATTCATAGTATACTGTGGTTACGTTGAGGAACAAAAATGTTCCTCATATAACAACAGGAGGAAAATATATAATGAAAACTATCAAAAAAATCATGGCGCTTTCGTTGGCAGTGCTTATGATAATAGGCATGTCCGCCTGCGGAAATGAAACAACGACCACTGCTGCTACAACCGAGGGCACAACGGCTGCAACAGAGGGTACAACGGCTGCCGAAGAAAGCACGACAGAGGCAACTGAAGCCACAGAAGAGACAACTGTAAAGACACTCGCGGATTTCGAAGAAACACCTACTATCGATGCGATTAAGGAAAAAGGTACTCTGACTGTTCTTACAAATGCGTCCTTCCCGCCGTTTGAATATATCGACGCAGAGGGAAATGTTGTAGGCGTCGATATCGACAGTGCACAGAAGATAGCAGACAAGCTGGGTGTCGAGCTTGAGATGGTGGATATGGACTTTGATCTTCTTATAGAGTCGCTCAACAATGGCAAAGGCGATCTGGTCGCTGCGGGTATGACGGCGAGACCTGACCGTGCAGAGGTTGTTGACTTTTCGATAATTTACATATCCATGGGACTTAAAGTTATCGTTCCGGCAGAGACCGACATAGCCACATTTGACGATCTCGATGGCAAAAAGATTGCCGTTCAGGAAGCTACTACTGCTGACATCTACGCACAGGAAAATTATAAAAATGCCGAAATACTTTCGTTTAAGAGCGCTATCGATGCGGGTAACGCCGTAAAGTCAGGAAATGCTGACTGCGCGATTATCGACCTTCTTCCGGCAGAATATATGACAGCGAATAGCGAAGAGATTACTCTTATGGAGGGTCTCCTCTCTGAAGAGGATACAGCAATGGCTGTTGCGAAGGGTCATGAGGATCTTCTCGCCCTTGTAAATGATACCCTTAAAGAGATCATGGATGATGGTTCTCTCGACGCTTCCTTTGATAAGCACATGGAGAACTTCACTCTCGAATAATGGACCGCAGGGCGGTTTGAAGAAGGTATGGTCGGGCGGATAGCGTTCGACCATACCGTAATTTATCCGGGTAAGGAGCAGAACATGGAAGTAATGGCAACGCTGTGGCAGGGTAATTTATTTCTGAGCAGCAGGATGAGCTGGATAGATGACCTGAAAAGGGGACTTATAGAAGAGGACAGGTGGAAGCTGTATATAGAAGGTATAGGGGTAACGCTCTCGATTGCAGCTGTGGCCTGTCTTATGGGTATATTTATCGGCGTTATAGTAGCGGTTGGTAAATATTATGGAAGCCGGAGCAATAGCTCTTTCTTCTGGAAGGTAGTAGCTATGATATGCGACGTATATACAACTGTTATACGCGGCACGCCTATCGTGCTCCAGTTACTCATAATTTACAGTCTAACGGTATGGACTAGAGGCACTTACGCATGTATGATAGGCTTTGGGATAAATTCAGGGGCCTACATATCCGAGATATTCCGAAGCGGGATAAACTCTATCGACATCGGTCAGATGGAGGCAGGGCGTTCGCTGGGCTTGTCCGAGGGGACGACGATGCTGAAAATAATCCTACCACAGGCAATAAAAAACGTACTCCCGGCACTTTTTAACGAGTTTATCGCACTAGTGAAGGAGACATCGGTTGCAGGCTATATAGCAGTCCGCGACGTTACAAAGGTTGCCTCTTCGATAAAGGGTACATACTTTATATCTTCCCCGCTCTATGTGGCGGCAGTGATGTATCTTGTGCTTGTGTTGTTCCTTACATTTCTTCAGAAACGTCTCGAGAGGAGGCTTGCCCGCAGTGATAGAAGTTAAAAACCTGAGAAAAAGCTTCGGGAAAAATGAGGTCCTTGCCGGTATAACCGAAAGGATCGAAAAGGGCGAAAAGGTGGTAATAATCGGTCCATCGGGTTCTGGTAAGAGCACATTTCTCCGCTGTCTCAACCGCCTGGAGGAGCCCACCTCAGGAGAGATATGGTTTGAGGGGCAGAATATTGTTGGCAGAAAAGTGGATATCGACAAGGTGCGGCAGCATATGGGTATGGTGTTTCAGCACTTTAACCTTTTCCCACATCTTACGATAAAAGAGAATATAACGCTTGCCCCGGTGCATCTAAAGCTTATGAGTAGGGAAGATGCAGACAGGAAAGCGATGCAGCTTCTTGAGAGGATAGGTCTTACAGATAAGGCGGATACCTATCCGGCAATGCTCTCCGGTGGGCAGAAGCAGCGTATAGCAATAGTGCGTGCGCTTGCCATGAATCCGGATGTGATGCTCTTTGATGAGCCGACGTCTGCTCTTGACCCGGAAATGGTGGGCGAGGTGCTCGACCTCATCCGCGAGCTTGCAAACGAGGGTATGACGATGGTGATCGTCACCCATGAGATGGGGTTTGCAAAGGAGGTTGCAACGCGGGTGATGTTTATAGACGAGGGCGTGATTAAAGAACAGAATCGTCCAAAGGAGTTTTTTGAGAACCCGAGAGATGCTAGGCTTCAGAGTTTTCTTTCCAAGGTTCTTTGATTTATCCAAATAATATACGAAGGAGTTTTAAGCATGAAAGAGTATAAAAAGATAGTTCTTGCATATTCTGGCGGACTTGATACATCTATAATTATTCCGTGGCTCAAGGAAAACTATAATAACTGCGAGGTTATTTGTGTTTCTGGAGATGTTGGTCAGGGTACAGAGCTGGATGGGCTTGAGGAGAAGGCTTTAAAGACAGGAGCTTCCAAGCTCTATATCGAGGATCTGAAGAAAGAGTTTGTCGAGGATTATGTTTTCCCGACGGTTAAGGCGGGGGCAAAATATGAGGGGGATTATCTTCTCGGTACATCATTTGCCCGTCCAATAATAGCGAAGAGGATAGTTGAAATTGCCCTGAAAGAGGGTGCTGATGCGATATGCCACGGATGCACAGGAAAGGGCAACGATCAGGTGCGCTTTGAGCTTGCAATAAAGGCGTTTGCACCTAATATGGATATCATTGCTCCGTGGCGTATATGGAATATAAAGTCCCGTGAAGAGGAGATCGACTATGCCGAGGCGCATAATATTCCGCTTAAGATAAACCGCGAGACAAACTATTCAAAGGACAAGAATCTCTGGCATCTCTCGCATGAGGGTCTTGACCTTGAGGATCCGGCAAATGAGCCACAGTATAACAAGCCCGGATTCCTGGAGATGGGAGTATCCCCTGAAATGGCTCCTGATAAGCCGACCTATGTTACAATTTCTTTTGAAAAGGGTATCCCCGTTGCTATCGATGGCAAGAAGATGGACGGAGTGGAGATTGTCAAGACACTCAATAAGCTGGGTGGCGAGAATGGTATCGGTCTTGCAGACCTTGTTGAAAACCGCCTTGTCGGTATGAAGAGCCGCGGCGTATACGAAACTCCTGGCGGCACAATACTCTACCGTGCGCATCAGGTGCTCGAGACGCTTTGCCTTGACCGTGACACGCAGCACTATAAGGAGCTGGTTGCGGCGCGCTTTGCAGAGCTTGTCTACTTTGGTCAGTGGTACACACCTCTCCGTGAGGCTCTTTCTGCGTTTGTTGACAGCACGCAGCAGACTGTTACCGGTGAAGTAAGGCTCAAGCTCTATAAAGGCAATATAATCAATGCCGGAGTGACATCGCCATATTCACTTTATGATGCTGATATTGCGACATTTGATGAGGACGAGGTATATAATCAGGCTGATTCCGCAGGATTTATCAACCTCTTTGGTCTGCCGATAAAGGTTCAGGCCCAGATGAAGCAGAAGTGGGACAAGAAATAATAAAAGTTTAAGATAAGCAGAAAGGTCTCAGGGTCTCATACGAGATCTTGGGACCTTTTATGGATTTGGAGGTTAATTATGGCAATGTGGGCAGGGCGGTTTGCCAAGGAAATAGACAAGAATGTAAACGACTTTAATTCCTCAATATCCTTTGACTGGGTTATGTATAAAGAGGATATAACCGGCTCAATGGCTCATGCGGCTATGCTGGGGGCACAGGGGATAATTTCCCCGGAGGACTCGGAGAAGATCATAGAGGGGCTCAAGACGATTCTAAGTGACATAGAAACAGGTGAGCTTATGATAGATCCGGCAGCCGAGGATATACATATGTTTATCGAGCAGGAGCTCACGGACAGGATAGGTGATGCGGGGAAGAGGTTGCATACCGCGAGGAGCCGGAACGATCAGGTGGCGCTTGATATCAGGATGTATCTGAAAAACCGCTCTAAAGAGCTGAAAACCGAGCTTATGAAGCTGATAAAGGTAATAGTTAAGCTGGCAGAGCGCCATACGGGCACAGTTATGCCGGGGTATACACATCTTCAGGTTGCTCAACCGATAACATTTGCACATCATATAATGACATATGCGTGGATGCTGGAAAGGGATATTTCCCGGCTTGATGATTGCTACAAGCGTATGGACGTAATGCCGCTTGGCAGCGGTGCGCTTGCTGCGACGACATATCCGATAGACAGGGAGATGGTTGCAGAGGCGCTGGGTTTTGCCGGGGTGACACAAAACAGCCTTGATGGGGTGTCTGACCGTGATTTCTGTGCAGAGCTTGGATTTGTCCTGTCGCTTGTGATGACGCACCTTTCGCGCCTTTCGGAGGAAATAATCCTCTGGTGCTCAAGCGAGTTTAAATTTGTAGAGCTGGATGATGCTTTTGCTACCGGATCGTCGATTATGCCGCAGAAAAAGAATCCGGACGTTGCCGAGCTTATACGCGGTAAAACAGGACGGGTAAACGGAAACCTTGTAACCCTGCTGACGATGCTGAAGGGTATTCCGTTGGCGTATAATAAGGATATGCAGGAGGACAAGCAGGCGATATTTGACAGCATTGACACTGTTATGCTGGTGCTTTCTGCGTTTACACCAATGCTGGATACAATGACTATCCGCAAAGATAATATGAGGGCAGCAGCTGCGAAGGGCTTTATTAATGCAACCGACTGTGCGGATTATCTCACAAAAAGGGGAGTTCCCTTCCGTGATGCATATAAAATAACAGGGCAGCTTGTCAGGTTCTGCGTAGAGAATAACTTAACGCTTGAAACTTTGCCGCTGGAAGAGTATAGAAAGCTCAGTGATGTGTTTGAAAATGACCTCTATGATGCGATAGACATCGAGGCATGTGTAGAGCAGCGCAATGTGTTGGGCGGACCCTCCTCAGAGGCAGTGAAGAAACAGATAGAAACCTTTAAGCAAAAAGTTGATATATAGAGTATAAATAAAATGGCTGCCCATTTGGGTAGCCATTTTATTTGTTTAATGAAATTTTAGCAATAAAGGACAGGTAACATGCAAAGTTTACCGAGGCTCTTAATCATCAGGCTCAAAGCCGTCATAGAGGTGATCCTCAAGCATCGCCGAGGCGAAACGCTCAATCTCTTTCGGAAGGATGGAAGGCTTTTTTGATGGATCTTTCATAAAAGACCTGGCAGCCAGCTTTATAACGAGCTTGTCTGCACCTTTTTGCCTGGAAGGATCCATCTCACCACCAAAGCTTGCCTTGCATACGGCATTTTCAAGGAGAATTGCCGGGAAATTTTGAGCCATTGTCTGCTCAGTGTTTTCGGTCACACAGCTGCAAATGAAATATCCGGCGTTTTTCTCAATCAGCTCTACAGTGTGCTTTTCCGCAAAGCGCTTTACGGCAGGATGGAGCGCTCCCATGCGGATCGGTCCCCCGAGAGCAATGTTATCATATCCTGAAATGTCTGGCTCGCCATTTGCAAGGTTATAGAGCTCAGAATCAGCAATGAGCTTTGAAAGCATTTCTGCGCATTTTGCGGTTGTGCCTGTTTTAGTAGCATAGATAATCAGGGTTTTCATTAAGCACCTCTTTAGAAAGACTAAAAATATTCTAACATAACGCCGAAGCTTTGTCTATATGATAACCTGCTGGCAGTAATGTTTTAAGAGAGTTGATATGTGCTGGTTGAAAGTTCGATATGTGATAAAACCGATCCTCTCGTCCGGAGGAGCGGTTTATGTTTTGGTAATTATTTATCGAGTGAAGAGCTCAGACGCTTTTTCTGCCATTCGGCGCCCATATGTGATAAATGTGTCTCGACAGCCCTGAATGTCTTCTGCAAGCCCTACAGGACCATAGTGGATGACAGGGGCGCCAAACGCTCCGCCTCCGGAATATGGTAGCATTCCACTTACAAGCATGTGGGAAAGAATACCCTGGATTGCGACATCTCCACCGCCATGGATGTAACGCTCGGTCGCAAATGCCCCGGAGAGCTTTCCAGCAGGACTAAATTCACGCATTGACTTTTCAAGCCATGTATATATCTCGGCGCTCATGCTCCCCATATAAGTGGGGGAGCCTAGAATGATGCAGGAGCTTTCCTTTGCAAAATCTGTGTCTGGGGCATGAATGTCAAAAACCTTAGCCTCCACACCGTCAACAGAGTTGGCACCCTCGGCTATGTATTCGGCGCACTGTTTGGTGTTTCCGGAGACAGAATGATAAAAAATTGAGATTTTCATTGTGATTTTCCCTCTTTTCTCAAAATATTTTCAGGTGTTATAAAATAAAAAGCACAACATATGGGATATCCATAATGCTGTGCTTTTCTGGCGGAGGAAGAGGGATTCGAACCCCCGTGAGGTTGCCCTCAAACGGTTTTCAAGACCGCCGCGTTATGACCGCTTCGCTATTCCTCCGGATATCTGCTATCTGCTGGACAAACACCTGCGAGATAGCAGAATACATAATAGCATAATCCTTCTGCTTTGTCAAACAAAAATGGAATTATTTCGCAGAAGTGATAGATCATTTCTTGCTTTTAGCAAAGGTTATCAGTGATGGAAAAGCCGCATACCTGTAAATGCCATTGCCATACCATATTTATTACATGCATCGATAACAAGGTCATCGCGGATTGAGCCTCCGGGCTGAACGATGTATTTGACACCGCTCTTGCTTGCCCGCTCGATATTATCGCTAAAGGGGAAGAAAGCGTCAGAGCCGAGAGACACCCCGTTGAAGGAGGAGAGCCATGCCTTTTTCTCTTCGGTGGTGAGAGGCTCTGGACGCTCAGCAAAGGTCTCCTGCCAGGCGCCGTCTGCTAAAAGATCTTCCCAATATTCCGAGAGATAGACATCTATTGCATTGTCACGGTTTGCCCTTCCGATGCCCTTTTTAAATTTGAGGTTAAGTACTTTTTCGTGCTGACGAAGGAAGAAAGTGTCCGCCTTGGAGCCTGCAAGCCTGTTGCAGTGTATGCGGGACTGTTGACCCGCGCCTATGCCAATAGCCTGTCCGTCATAGGCGTAGCAAACGGAGTTTGACTGGGTATATTTGAGAGTGATAAGGGAGATTATCATGTCACGGAGAGCAGACTCGGGTATATTTTTATTTTCAGTGACAATGTTTCCAAAAAGTGAGGAATCTATTTTGTAGTTGTTTCGACCCTGCTCGAAGGTCACGCCGTATACGTCCTTATGCTCGATCTCTGCCGGCACGTAGTCGGGGTCTATCTGCATGATGAGATATCCGCCCTTCCTCTTTGCTTTAAGTATGGTAAGAGCCTCGTCCGTATATCCTGGAGCAATTATACCGTCGGAAACCTCGGGTGAAATGAGAGAGGCAGTAGATGCATCACAGACATCACTAAGAGATATAAAATCGCCGTAGGACGACATTCTGTCAGCTCCGCGGGCGCGCGCATACGCACATGCGAGCGGAGAGAGCTCCTTTTTGCCCACCCAGAACGCCTTTTTAAGGGTGTCACTGAGAGGAAGACCTATCGCAGCTCCGGCAGGTGAAACATGCTTGAAGGAGGTAGCAGCGGGCAGACCTGTTGCTGCCTTTAGCTCTTTGACAAGCTGGAATCCATTGAGAGCGTCAAGCAGATTTATGTAGCCGGGACGACCGTTGAGAACTTCGATAGGAAGGTCGCTTCCGTCCTGCATAAATACGCGGGCAGGTTTTTGGTTAGGATTACAGCCGTATTTAAGTTCCAAACTGTTCATATTTTTTCTCCTTTTGATTTGATTAAGGTTTTAGTTCAGTTGAATCGGTTTATGATACGGATATCAAAAGCTCCTGTCGCGGCGTCAATAAACTTTACAAGCAGAGATACACGGTTATCCGTATTGAGCAGTGACCAGTACTTCTCAGCAGTTGCACCAATATCATTTTCGAGCGTCACAGTATATGGATGAGCATCAAAGGACGGGAGAGGATTGCCATCGCCCATGTATGTGTGGATACATTTGCCGATACCGTTTTCAAATTCATCATAGGTATAGAATTCTTTATTTTGAATTTTGTCATTATTGTTTACGGTTTTTAGTATGGATAGGGAAAAGGAGGGATGTACTGCGTCAAAATATATGATACCCGATATGCGCGGTGTACAGTTTGGCTGGTCTGGCTCAAACTGGCGGGTAAGAAGGGCCTCCTCGAAGGTTTTGTTTTCTGCAAGAAAATCGGCGATGGTATCTGTCTGATCGCCATTGGTTATAATGTGGTTGTTGCCCAGAGTGCGCATGGGATAGTAGATAACAAGCGAAGGGTCGGTCATTTTGCTTTCGATATATGCCTTGGTTTTTACACTGTCGCCTTCTCGAACAAATATGCGATTGCGGCTGTTTTCGCTGCGCCCCATTATCCAATATACCTGGACAAGGTTTTTTCCATCTGGGGTCTTTCCGATAACTATTCCACGTCCGGGGTAAGAATTTTCCCTGAGCCTTATTTCATTTTCATGCATTATATTGACCTCCAATTTCGCAAAATAAAAACCGGCTGGAGCCACTTGACTAAAGAAGCGCCCAGACGGTCGGCAATACCAGCTCCATACTCCACGTGGTACACCACTTCCGTCAGTTATATGGGCTGTCAATGATTTTATACTAGTATAGTAACAATTTTCCGGTAAATAGTCAAGGGTATTACCGAAGGTGAAAGCGATATTTGCCAAAATAAAAATAGTATAGGCGTATAGGCGCAAAAGACAGGATAAGCCCCCGGAGGCGCGAAGATCAAAAATTTACATGCATAGCTTGACAGAAAATCCTTACTGTGCTAATATATTCAGGTATCCGGGTGTGGCGCAGCTGGTAGCGCGCTTGACTGGGGGTCAAGAGGCCGCAGGTTCAAGTCCTGTCACTCGGACCATATTAAGACGTCACTTTTGATAAAAAAGTGGCGAGGAGAAAATCCCTGTTTACAGGGGTTTTCTCCTTTTTTATGCCCATTTTCCGGCGCTGGAAGCGCATTTGAGGCAGTTCCCGCATATAGCTTTGCGCCTTGCCTCTACACGGAATATCCCGTTTTGCACCCGATGCACCCGCGCCGGTGAAAGTTTGCGATTTGCACCCGTCCCGCTTATGCCCTACGATTTTTCCTCGATTTGCATCCTCTCAAAAAAGCGCAGCCAAAACTGAGTATGGCTCGTTTCTCAGGGATAGAAAAAGCCCACGGATTTCTCCGCAGGCTTGTAAGGTGCTCGCAGACGGTTCTGCGTTACTTTTTGTCCGGTATCGGCACCGGGATCTCCGTCCCATCCTTAAACCGGAAGGTCAGGATTTTGTCCTTGCCCACTGTGGCTGTTTCTACAGTAGAGTTCCAAAGGTCCGGGTCAAACTCGATAAGGATGTCCCCGCATTGCCGCAGCATGCCCATCCATCGGCGGATCTCTTCCTTTTTACTCTGTCGGGCATGGATTTTGGATTCCAGCCGGGTGATTTGCGCCTCCAGCTGCTGGCACTCGTCATGCAGGGCGTTATACCGCTCAGTATACTCCGCCTGATCCTGCACCTGATGCTTGTTTTTCTCAATGCAGCCCTTCAGCAGCTGCATTTTGGCATCATGGTCGGCTTGGAAC
>CALXAZ010000008.1 GCA_944386395.1 uncultured Clostridia bacterium | reverse complement strand
ATACAGCTTTTTGTATTCCATATGTTTTTATGCTTGTTAAAGCTCGTCTCGTTGGTATGGATAAAAGCCTCGAGGAAGCGGCACTTGACCTTGGTGCAAGCAAAACAAGGGCTTTTTTCGATATAATTCTTCCTTTGATACTCCCTGCCATTGCAAGTGGAATGTTGCTTTCGTTTGCAATGAGTTTGGATGATGTAATAATAAGCGTATTTGTTACTGGCGTAGACACAAATACTCTCCCCATTAAAATTTACACACAGCTTAAAACGGGTGTAACACCGAAAATAAACGCTCTCTGTACGATTATGTTTCTTGTTACCGTCTTACTCTGTGGAATAGCTGCTTTTCTAGGTAGAGATAAGAAAAAAGCAAAAAATTAAATTGCAGTTAAAGGGTATATCCCTTGCTGATACAAAATTAAAAGAAAGAGGGAACTTTATGAAGAAATTGATTTCTATTCTCCTAATTACGGCAATGCTTGTAATGGTCTTTGCTGGATGTCAGGAGGATGGCAGCACCACGGCAGCTTCTGGAAGCACCGAACTTAACCTCTACACCTGGGAAGGGATGTTCCCGCAGGAGGTTTTGGACGGGTTTGAGTCAGAAACCGGAATCAAGATAAACTATATAAACTTTGATTTTGATGAAACTATGCTTGCAAAGCTCCAGGCGGCAAATGGCGGAGATTATGATCTGGTCATTGCAGACGACTATATAATTGAAACCGTTATTGCGGAAGGTCTTGCTCAAAAGCTGGATAAAACTCAGATACCGTCACTTGGAAACGTAAATCCAATATATCAGGGACAGTTCTATGATCCTCAGGACGAATACACAGTACCATACGGAGCAGGAGTACAGACAATCGTATATAATCCAGACGCAGTTGATATCGAAATCACTGGATATGCCGATTTGTGGGATGCTTCTCTCGGGGATAACATTGGCATTATAGCTAATTACCGAGTGATAAACGGAATGGCTTTAAAGGTACTTGGGGAAAGCTACAACACTGATGATATTGCAACAATTGAGAGTGCTGGAGCAAAGCTTCAGGAGCTTGCTCCTAATATCCGTCTTATAAAGGATGACAATATTCAGGACGATCTTATATCCGGTGAAATTGGTGCTGCAGTTATGTATACATCACAAGTAACAAGCGCAAAGCTTGCAAACCCAGAACTTAAAGTTGTTTTCCCCGAAGAGGGAATAGGTCTAGGTATAATGGCTCAGTTTATTCCGTCAAATGCGCCTCACGCTGACGCTGCATATAAATTTATTGAATATATCCTTGACCCGGAAATTTCTAAGCAGTGCTTTGAGTATCTCGGATATTACTGCACAAATGCAGAGGCTGATGGGTTGATTACAGAAGAATATAAGGACTTCTTAACTCTTCCGGACGATTTTGAAGGTAATACCGAGATGATTGAAAACATATCTGCAGAGGCTGATGCTGCACACACAAAGGTCTGGACAGAGTTTAAAGCGGCAACAGGAAACTAACCGAAGCTCAAGACAATATAATATCTGAAAAGGATTACGTGGAGATACCTCCACGTAATCCTTTTTTATTTGTAATATTGATGGACAACCACTCATAGGATTGTATCAGAAACCGTTGGCTGGGCGGAAGGAAAAGGAGAAAGGAAAATGCAGGTAGACCTCATATTTAAAATAGCAGCGATAGGTATACTTGTTGCTGTTCTGAATCAGCTATTGATACGATCCGGAAGGGAGGAACAGGCCATGATGACAACGCTTGCAGGATTAATTGTGGTTCTGATGATACTGCTTCAGGAAATAAGTAATCTATTCAATACGGTAAAAGAACTATTTGGATTTTAAAATGAACGAAGTAATAAAAGCAGCGGCGGTGGGTATACTTGCAACAATTCTTGCCCTGACAGTAAAAAAAGATAATCCGGCAGGAGCATATCTTGTAACCATAGGAGCTGGATTAACCGTACTATGGCTTGCTATTGACACCCTTTCTCCGGTAAAAAGGTTTCTGGACGAGCTTAGCGAAGCCGCAAATTTATCTCCGGCAATATTATCACCTCTCTTTAAGGCTCTTGGGATCTCCATAATAACTAAAGTTGCCGCAGAAGCCTGCAGGGACGCCAAAGAAGGTGCCATAGGAGCATATGTCGAGATAGCGGGCAGCGCTGTTGCCCTGTATGTATCATTGCCGCTTCTTTCTTCGGCGTTTGCAGCTGTAAAGGCTTTATTAGAAATATGAAAATTATAGCGACAATATTTATGTGTATGCTCCTTCTTGCTACAAATTGCAACGCGGTTTTTAACGAACAATTTTCTGCGTTGGAGCTGGATAAAACAGAGGATAGCCTTCCCGCTGAAGCAAAAGACATACTTGGCAATCTTGAAATCAATGAAACTATATCACTGGAAAGTGGTATGGAAGCTATATTACATTCTGGTAGCGAGCAAGCAGGCAATTTTTTACAGCAGGCAATCCGTTCTGCAGCGCTCATATTGATAACTGCACTTATATGCGGTATGGTGCAGATGATCTATGATTCTTCTGGTAGCAATGCTGTCCCTAATTATGTCCCGCTTGTGGGTGCGCTTGCCATTACATTGGCTGCTTCGTCAAATTTAACCTCACTTATTGGAATGGGTAGGGAAACAATACGTTTGACAGATACATTTTCAAAGGGACTTCTGGGTGTGCTTGCAGCTTCGAGTGCTGTCATAGGAAATCCAGCATCCTCTGCGGTCAAATATGCCATAACAGTATTTTTTTCCGATCTTCTTATAACCGCTATTGATAAACTTATTACTCCTATCTTATATACATACATAGCAGCAGTTACCGCAAATGCGGCAATAGGTGACGATATGCTTGGAAAACTGTCTGGAATCTTGAAAAGCATATGTACATGGATTCTATCTGCGATAATAACAATATTTGTTTTCTACCTAACAGTAAGTGGAGCAATTTCTGGTGGTGCAGACGCTGTAACAGCAAAAGCAGCAAAGCTTGTTATTTCCAATGCAATACCAGTCGTAGGGAAAATACTTTCAGATGCCACCGAAACAGTAGTTGCATCGGCTGGATTGCTGAAAAATGCCATAGGTATCTTTGGGCTTTTGGGGGTACTCGCAATATGTGTTTTACCATTTCTACGTCTCGCGGTACAGTATCTGGTCTTTAAACTTTGCGGTGCTATCATCTCCCCAGTGTGCGAAAAGCGCCTTGCAAAACTTATTGATGACCTTGCTTCCGCATTCGGAATAATGCTCGGAATGGTTGGTGGATGTGCAATCCTGCTTATGATATCAATAGTATCTACCATAATGATGACGGGGGTATGAGATGGAAGCTCTGAAAAACTGGATAATTGGAATAACTGCAGCGTCAATTATAGTTTCTTCAGTCATCGCTATCGCCCCAGATACCGGTGCAAGGAAAATATTAAAGTTTATAGGCGGTCTGATAATGTTAATTGTTGTTTTAGGGAGCCTTCAAAGCTTTGTTATGCCTGATTTTTCTGCATACTCATCAATATATCAGGCAGAATACGAGGGTTATGCAGATAGTCTTTCTGACGAAAATGAAAAACTGATAAAAGCTATCATAGAGGAGCGGACACGCACATATATATTGGAGAAGGCAGAAGATATCGGAATCACTTGTGATGTTGAAATTACTTCAGAATTGAGAGATGGTGTGCCTTTTCCATACACAGTTCAGTATATATGTGAACACGAACCCCCTACTGGTGATAGAGATAAACTTGAAACATATGTACTGTCTGAACTTGGAATTGAAGTTGAAAATCAGAAATGGGTGGTGAGAAATGAAGAATGAATACATAAAAAAAATGAACGCTCTGGTAGGAAAATATAAATATGTCCTTATTGTGATTGCAGTGGGGCTACTGCTTTTAACATTTTCAGAAAGCACCGGTGAGCCTCATACAGAATCCATTCAGGAAGAAATCCCGCAGTCGCTTGACTTTTCTGTTGAGAAGGAGGAACAGAGGATAAGCGAGGTATTGAATAATGCTTTTGGAGTAGGAAAGGCAGAGGTGGTGCTTACACTAAAAACAACTGAGGAAACCATATACCAAAGCAATAATGAAAGCTCTATTTCCGAGGGAGAAAATGCAGTCAGTAGTGATCTAAAAACTGAAACGGTAATTATTTCGCATGGTTCCGGAATACAGTCCGCTGTGGTAACAAAACAAATTTATCCAGAATACCGTGGTGCACTTATTGTGTGCACAGGAGGAGATGATCCTCTGATAAAGCTTGAGGTAACAGAGGCAGTAAGCGCTCTTACCGGTCTTTCTTATGATAAGATAACGGTTATGCGGCGCAGCGTACAATAAAATTTAGAAAGGAAGATAATTTTGGGTGCAAAAATTTGGAAGAAAAACGCAGTGCTTGTAACAGTAATACTTTTTGTGTGTGTAGCGGTATATCTCAACTGGTCATACGGAAGGGATGACAGCGAGGTCATTGGAGAGAATACAACTGAAGATGGTCAGGTAAGTCTTGTCGGAACAGAGAATACTGATGCATTAGACGCCATATATGAGGATCCGACAGAAACAGCGCAAACATCCGACTACTTCGCCACAGCACGACTCACAAGGCAGCAGGCACGTGATAGCTCACTAGATCTGCTCCGTGAATCGGCAGCTATGGACAATGCATCCCAAGAAGTGATAGACGCCGCAGTATCAGCAATAAATGAGCTGACAGAATGCGCCATGACTGAAGCACAAATAGAAAGCCTTGTAATTGCCAAAGGTTTTACCGATTGCGTTGCATTTATAAACGACGAAGGAATAGACGTTGTGGTTTCTAAGGCAGGGGACGACGGACTATTCGCCGAGGATGTCGCTCAAATTAAAGACATTGTAACTCAGGAAAGCGGTATTTCGGTGGAAAAAATAAAAATAGTCGAAGCACAATAAAGATGATTGTATTCTGGAGAAAATATGCTATAATATCAATGTGATGTTATAGCATATTTTCATCTATAATTTGTGTTGATTAAACTCAAGTTTAGGAGTGTGTGAAATGCCCGAAAATAGAGATTATGTATCTAACCACGAAGAAAACGGAAATATAAATATTGCAGAGGATGTTGTCGCAACAATTGCTGCAATGGCAGTTGGAGATATAGACGGTATATCTGGTCTGTATACTTCTGCCGGTGTAGATATTGCCGAACTCCTTGGCAAAAAAAATCCCTCCAAAGGTGTTCGTATATCAATTGAAAATGACGTTGTGACAGTATACCTCGGTGTTATAGTTAAATACGGAGCCAAAATTCCCGAAACGGCATCAGCCCTTCAGAGGGCAGTCATAGCGGCAATCGAATCTATGACAGGTCTCAGGGTCAACGCTGTTAACATTACCGTTGGTGGCATAGCTTTCGAGCCAGAGAAAGGTCCCGAATCTGAAAAAATTTCAGAACCTTCTTCAGAAGAAAGTTTATGTGAGGAAGCCTAAAATTTATTTTTATTGCTTTGGCAAATCAACCCTCTTTTTTATAAAGAGGGTTTATTTTTTGCCGAAAATTGTTTATAATCAAGTGTAGGTTATTTTGTTTGCTTTCAAGTATTATTTCAGGATAGCCACCAAAAGAATGTCTCATGATTGGAGAGGTTTTACTATATGACTAGGAAAACAGCAAGAGATATAGCTATGAGACTAGTATACGAAATTGATTTTAACTCTGAGCGCGTCTCGGATGTTATTAAATTTAGACTGTCAGATGAAGGATTTCTTTCTCTGGCAAACGAGGATGATGCGTACATATCAGTCCCGGAAAAGAATGAAAAAGATTATATTTTAAAGGTAGTATCCGGTGTATATGAGCATCTTCCAGAGATCGACTCTTACATTGAAAAGTATGCTGTTGGATGGAAGTTCAACCGGATATCGAGAGTTGCGCTTGCAATACTTCGCGTCTGCATGTTTGAAATAATTTACATGCCTGATATTCCAGAAAAAGCTGCCATTAATGAAGCTGTAGAGCTTGCAAAAAGATATGAGGATGAGGATATTCCTCCGTTTGTAAACGGGGTTCTGGGTTCCTTTTCCAGAGCGGAGGGAATCCGGGAGTGAGTCTATTTTTAGGATTTGATACAAGTAATTACACTACCTCAGTCGCTCTTTATAATTCCACAACCGGAAAAATGGCTTCCTCCAGAAAACTTTTAACAGTTGCCGAAGGAACAATTGGGCTCCGCCAAAGCGATGCACTGTTCATGCACATCACTCGTCTGCCAGATATTATAAGTGCACTGGGAGATATCAGAGACAGCCGGCTGGATGCAGTTGCGGCATCTACACGACCTAGAGAGGTCGATGGCTCATACATGCCATGCTTTCTTGCAGGAAAATCTCAGGCTGAATCTATAGCATCTATTTTAGGATTGCCCTTTTATTCTTTTTCTCATCAGCAAGGGCATATAGCAGCTGGAGCGTGGTCTGCCGGTTCCCCTGAATTATCAAATAATGAACTTTTAGCTTTACATGTCTCAGGTGGAACTACTGAATTCCTACATGTGATACCGTCTCAAAATATAATCACCGCCGAACGTATAGGTGGAACAACTGACCTCGCCGCAGGTCAGCTTATCGACCGTTGCGGTAATTTGCTCGGCTTGAGCTTTCCATCAGGTCCTGCGCTTGAGACCCTCGCACTTTCTTCCATAAGCAAGGAATATTATCTTCCCCGTGCAGATGGGATAAATTTTTCCATTTCCGGTATCGAGAACAAAATTAAAGACAAGCTCGCCTCAGGTACTTCCGCAGAAGACATCGCGGCATTTACCATCAGATCGGTCTGTGAGCTTCTTTGTCGTGCGTTGAAAGCTGCGGTCCAAATATATCCCGGCATACCAATACTTTGTGTGGGAGGAGTCATGTCAAACTCTATTATACGACGAGAGATTGAAACAAGATTTGGCGCAGTATTTGCAAAGCCCGAATTTTCTTCGGACAATGCCGCCGGAATAGCTCTGCTCGCAGCGCTCGCACATAAAGGATCAGGGGGGTATCAATGAATAACACTTTTTACTCTGTTTCAGAAGTAAATATGCACATAAAGCAGCTTCTGGATACGGATCGGGCACTTTTTGACATATATGTAAAGGGCGAACTATCAAATTACAAAACATATCCTTCCGGTCATCACTATTTCACACTCAAGGACGAGGGTGGAGTATTGAAAGCAGTGATGTTTCGCACTGAAGCAAGGCGTCTGATGTTTCGACCGGAAAATGGAATGAAAGTTGTAGTACACGGCAGGATCGCCGTATACCAGCGGGATGGAGTTTATCAATTATATGCAAACGAAATAATTGCAGATGGAGTTGGTGCGCTTCATATTGCATATGAACAGCTTAAGTCCAAGCTTCAAAAACAGGGATACTTTGATGCGCTCCACAAGAAGCCTTTACCCAAATATCCTCAAAAAATATGTATAATAACCTCATCTGCCGGTGCTGCAGTGCAAGATATGCTGAGAATTCTCAAAAAAAGGTATCCTATTTGTGAAATTTTATTGCTTCCAGTCAGGGTTCAGGGTGAGGAGGCTCCAGGTGAAATATCTATGGCGATAAAATATGCAAACGAGCATAGGCTTGCCGACCTGATAATAACAGGGCGGGGAGGAGGCTCTATCGAGGATCTTTGGGCTTTTAACGATGAGCAGGTTGCACAGGCAATATTTGATTCAGATATCCCGATAATATCTGCCGTTGGGCACGAACCAGATTTTACAATATCGGATTTTGTCGCAGATCTCAGGGCGGCAACCCCTTCAAATGCTGCAGAACTTGCTGTCCCTGATACAGAAGAGCTTCATGTTCGTTTAAAAAATTATGAAGCGCGTATATTTTCGTTGCAGGAAAGGCAGCTCAAGCTTGCGCGGCAGAGACTTTTGCAATATCAAAACAGTCGTGTCCTTCAAAGTCCAATAAATTATATACATGACCGAAGAATGCAATTGGATAGTATACACAGCTTGTTTATTTCTTCCGCTCAGCGGTATCTGTCCTTAAAAAAGGAAAAATATGCTTCTGTCGCCGCCTCGCTTGATGCTATGAGTCCGCTTAAGGTTCTTGGTAGAGGTTACGTTATTGCTGAAAAAGAAAATGGTACTGCTGTAAAAAAAATCAGTGATGTACAACCGGGAGATAAACTCAGCCTTCGGTTGCAAAAAGGAAAAGTAATCTGCAAAGTATCCGAAACGTTGAAAAAATAATAGTTATATGTAAGTGAGGTTTAATATGGCAGAAAAATTCACTTTTGAAAACGCAATGCAGCGTCTTGACGAAATTGTAAAGATTTTGGAACGCGGTGAAGTTCCAATAGAAGAATCGCTAAAGCTGTTTGAAGAAGGGGCCTCTCTAATTAAAAAATGCAATAACGTGCTTAATAAGGCAGAACAAAAGGTTAGCCTTATATTTAAGGGAGCAGACGGAGAACCTGAGGAGCACCCATTTGACGCTGAATAATCACTTTGGGAGGACACTATGACCTACGAGGAAAGATACAAAGAATATATTGAACTCATAGAGGATGGATTGTCAACATATTTTCCTAAATCCCCAACATCTCAGGAACGTATATTTGAGGCAATGAGATACAGCCTTTTTGGTGGTGGAAAGCGCATAAGACCGGTCATTCTTCTCGAATTTTGCCGTGTTTGTGGCGGAAGTATCGAACAGGCGTTACCATTTGCCTGCGCTCTTGAAATGATCCACACATATTCGCTAATACATGACGATTTGCCTTGCATGGATAATGATGATCTTCGTCGCGGTAGACCAACTAATCATAAGGTTTTTGGGGATGCAATAGCACTACTGGCAGGTGACGCTTTACTAAACGGCGCTTTTGAATATATATTTAGCCAAGGTGAGCTTGAACCTTCAAAAGTTCTTGAAGCAGCAAAAATTATAGCCTCTTCTTCCGGTGCCTTTGGTATGATTGGAGGACAGGTTATGGACATAGAAAATGAAAATTTGTCTCCTGATGCTATAAGAATCAAGCAAACATATAAGCTGAAAACAGGGGCTCTTATTTCAGCCGCTGCCGAAGTTGGATGCGCAATTGCCGGAGCAGATGCTGTTATGCGTAAATCTGCCTCTGTTTTTGCACATAACATCGGTCTCGCTTTTCAGCTGGTGGATGACCTTCTGGATATAATAGGAGAGGAAGAAACTGTTGGTAAAACATTGAGGAGCGATAATAAGCAGCACAAATCAACCTTTGCCCATACATATGGGCTGGATATGTGCAAACATCTCGCCGAAGTGCTCACGGAAAGTGCCAAAACAGATATTATTAAAAATATCCCAGACAGCGATTTCCTTTGTTGGTTTGCAGATTTTTTGATAAAACGAGATTATTGATCGCGATATAGAAAAAGAGAGATAG
>CALXAZ010000007.1 GCA_944386395.1 uncultured Clostridia bacterium | reverse complement strand
GCTCATAGCGCTCCCCGGATGGTATTTTCAGCTCTTCCCTTAGACATATACCTCTGTCGCAACAGTTAAGCCTTCCTCTCGGTGCTCCATTATATCCGGTGGATACGATTTCGTCATCACGGACAATTATTGCCCCATAGTGCAAACGCAGACAGGTGCTGCGTTCGAGCACGGTTTCCGCTATATCGAGATAGTAGTTCTCTTTATCCCGTCTTGTCATATTTTCTGCATCCCTTCCTGTTAAAATATTTCACTTATCCCAAACTGTCTATATTATCTTTCCATCGGAAATGGTAACACTTCTCCCAGCTCGGAGAGCAACTGAGGGGTCGTGTGTTATAAGAACTATCGTCCGTCCCGATTCATTAAGCTCGCAAAGCATTTTCAGTATATCATTGCCAGACTTGGAATCCAGATTTCCGGTAGGTTCGTCAGCCAGTATTACCGATGGTTTCCCAACGAGCGCTCTCGCTATTGCCACTCTTTGACGTTGCCCTCCAGACAGTTCTTTCGGCAAATGCTCGAGCCTGTGGGACAATCCCACTGCGTCCAGAGCTTTTGCCGCAAGTTCATACCTCTCCTCTGGGGAATATCCTCTAAATATCAGTGGCATCTCAACATTTTTCAGTGCGCTCATATTTCCCAACAGATTAAAATCCTGAAACACAAAGCCAATCCTGCGGTTTCTTATATCAGCAAGCGCCCTCTTACTTGCCAATGCAACATCGCTTCCATCCAGCATATATTTACCAGAAGTTGGTTTGTCAAGACATCCGAGTATATTCATAAGAGTAGATTTTCCCGAGCCCGATGCCCCCACTACTGCAACAAATTCTCCCTCTTTTATCGAGAGGTCTATCCCCCTGAGCGCTTTTACCTGTGTTCGCCCGCTACGGTACACTTTAGTTATTCCTTTCAGTTCTATCAAAACACTACCTCCGGTAAAATAATGGTCATCATTTATAATAACCGGATGTAATGATTATATATTCTTTTCTTCTTGTCGACAACAAATTTTTATTATTTATTTCATGGGAAATATCTATCTTTAGCCTTTTCTTTTGGTAGGTAAATCTTCCCCTAAAAATTCCGTCAAAAAACTACGATATTTCTTAGGCACAAACTGCTGCTGAAGCTTCAAATTTCTTCTCTGCTCTATTGCAATTATTTCAAAGTATTTTTTCCACATTCTCTCGTATTCTCCATTTTGTGGGAGAGGCGGCTGCGCCGATTGTATCGATGTTATTTCCCACCCATGCGGTGAAGAAATGATAGCACGTAGATGCGTCAGATCTCGTATCATAAAACGCGACTGAGGAAACCTCTTATGAAAGTGATTACCAATCATTGGCAGAACATCATATTCAGGCTTTATGTCAGCAGCATATAGCTCATCCCCCAATTTGACAAACCTCACAAACTGCAACATCCTGTGCGCCTCCGAGCCAACTTTTTTTGCAATACCATCTAAAGCATGTACACGCTCATCCTGCAAAAGCGTAAATGGATTTACCCTGTACTTAAATCCGAGCCTTATCGCAGCAAGCATCAGATCCTCAATTCCTTCGCTGTGTGACAGCCATGCCGTATACATTCTTTCCGGGACCCCTTTTCCCAGCTTTTCCAATCCAGCCTGCACTCTGAATGACCTTCTAAAATCTGTAATTACCCTATGCCGTTCATAAAATGACATGTTTTCGCTCTGCGTTTCAGGCTGTATCATTGCACTTTTATCTTTAAAATCAAATATTTCAAACACAGCAGTCATCACACCGTCAAAGCTTCCATCGTATATATAGAGCATTTTTCCTCCTCATATCTCTGTCTTTATTGCCGAGATTGCCGGCAGCATATTCATTACTGCCGCAGTAGAATCTGATATATGCAGCCCCTCATATCCTTTTGCATACATATCTGGCAAAGCACTCCCATCGAACAGACTCAACTGCCCCATTGGACGCCGCTCTAGTAGTGATTGACGGAGGTACGGACTGTCTGTCTTGACCTTTCCAACAAACCTCCCCTTCGCTGTCAAAAAATACTGCGCACGCTTCATCACCACTCCCAGTTTTCTTAGATCCTCTGCCTCCAGTCTTCTTGTCTTGCGTGCTGCCAAAATCCTCTGCGCCGATTTTACTCCCACACCCGGCACCCTCAACAGCAGCTCATAGTCCGCAGTATTTACCTCCACCGGAAACATCTCCAGATGCCTTAGTGCCCACGAACATTTTGGATCTAACTCTATATCAAGATTTGGGGATTTCTCATCAACAATTTCTTCAGCATCAAACCGGTAAAACCTCATAAGCCAATCCGCCTGATATAACCTATGTTCCCGCAAAAGTGGAGTTGGTTTTTCGGCAGACGGTAACGCCGGATGTTTTCCAACCGGCATATATGCCGAAAAATACACCCTTTTCATATCAAACTTTCTATACATTCCCTTCGATAGCCTAAGTATTGACAGATCTGTATCCGGTGTTGCTCCTACTATCATCTGTGTTGTCTGTCCTGCCGGTGCAAACAGCGGTGAAGAACGATACTTTTTTCTGTCCTCTAAATTTTGCTTTTTGGCAAGCTTTATATGCTCCATCGGGGCTATTATCCCTGCCCGCTCCTTTTGCGGAGCAAGCAGCTTTAAGGAATTATTCGACGGAAGCTCTATATTGACACTTAACCTATCGGCAAGCATCCCTATCACATCGACAAGCCGCGGGTCTGCCCCGGGTATCACCTTTACATGTATATAGCCATAAAATCTGTACTCATATCTGAGTATCTGAAGAGTCTTTATCATAAGCTCCATTGTGTAATCCGGCGTTTTGACAACCCCAGAGCTTAGAAACAGCCCTTCTATATAATTTCTCTTATAAAATTCTGCGGTTAGCTGTGCCAACTCCTCAGGACGAAAGGTTGCCCGGGGAGTCTCCGAATTTGAACATCTGTTTATACAATAGGCACAGTCATAAATACAGGCATTTGACATAAGAACCTTTAACAGCGATATACATCTTCCATCTGCCGCCCATGTATGGCATATCCCTGCCATATGTCCGTTTCCAAAGCCGTCCTTGCCCGCTCTTCCACTTCCAGAAGATGAGCATGAAGCATCATACTTTGCAGCATTTCCAAGTATAATAAGCTTTTGCTCAACTGTCAGCATGTATATATCCACCTCCGCCGTGCTGTATTATAGGTATGGTATCCCATAGTTTAACTTTTAAAATAATTATAGCACAAACGTTCTTATTTTTCAAACATTTGTTTTGTTTGTTGTAAATTGCTGTCGTATGTGGTATACTTCATAGTGGATTGGGGGATTTTTGTATCCCCGAGTCGTCAATTTTTCAATTTAGCCCACCCTACCGGTAGGCATAGAACAAAAAAGGAGGAACCTCGGTGCTGACAGTTGAAACTACAAACGATTCGACCCGTCTGCTCATAGACGGCAGCACTGTGATCTACCACAGTCATTCATTTCCTTTTATATCTGTTATAGAGAACTCTCCAACCAAAAAACATTCCTTTTTCAGCAATTTTTTCAACAGTCCGGTAGAACTTGACGGTATACAATACGAAGAAAACCTGAAAATACTCCGTTTCTTCTCAGGAAACCTATCTATCTCATTTATCGTAGAGGAGACAAGCGGTGCGCTATCCCTCAAGCTATATAAAAGCTCTCACGATTTTGATAAGATATATATCCGCATCCCAACAATACCTGGAGAAGCTATATTTGGAGGAGGGGGTGTGCGCACGTCTCCCAATCTTCGTGGGCAAAAAATTATGCTTTGGGCTTCGGCAGACCTTCCATCTGACAGCTCAGCATCTCTTGGAGGATTACTTAACCGCAATGCCCACACTTTTCCTCATACTATTCCATTTTTTCATACCCAATCACTTAGCTTTGCAGCTTTCTTTTTTGACGGAAAGATAGAACTAGATTTTACACAAAACAACAGTTTTGTGGCAGAATTCTCCGGTATTCCTGAGCGTATAACCCTTGGTCATGCTACCAGCGAACAGGAGCTGTTGAAGCTTTCAGATTCTTTTACCGGCAGCAAAAAACCCCTTCCCGCCTGGTGCTACCGTGGAATAATTCTCGGCATTTCAGGCGGCTCCTCCTCCCTTCTTAGCAGCGTTATGAAGTTTCGTGAAGCTGGAGTACCCGTATCTGCCCTTTTAATTCGGGACTGGACAGGTAGGAGAATGATCGGAACATCCGAAACCGAATTTTGGGACTGGACCTGGAACCGCGAAGAATATCCCCATCTTGACGAGGGAATATCTGCCCTAAACAGAGCAAACATCCGCGTACTCTGTTATATCAATCCCCATTTTGCCATAGAAGGTCAGCTCTTTGCCGAAGCGTCTCAACGGGGTTATCTTATAAAAGATAGCACCCAAGGAAATCTTCTCACAGATATGGGAGGATTTATGGTTGGTCACCTCGACCTAACTAATCCTTCAGCATGTGAGTGGATGAAAAATATAATAAAACACAATATTTTTGACCTCGGTTTTTCAGGATTTGTTGCAGATATTGTATCTTATCCTCCCGATGATTGTCTCCTTTTTAATGGCAAAAAACCAGCTGCTATCAGAAACCGCTGGGTGAGGCTCTGGGCAGAGCTTGTCACAGAAGCATCAAGCTCGGTTTCATCCCCACTCATCATTTACACAGCCTCTGCTCCGGGCTCACATGTACAGCTTGCCGAAACAAACGGCAGCGCCGCCGCATGGGCTGAAGGGAATGGATTGAAAAGCGCTCTGAGCGAGATGCTCTCTCTTGGCATGAGTGGCTCTGGAGTTTCTTTCTGCAATTTTGGGGTTTACGCCAATTCAATTCCTGATGATATGTTCCTTGAACAGTATGTCAGATGGGCAGAGCTTTCTGTTTTTACCCCAATTATGCAGATACAAGCTCTCCCCACAAGGCTTGCAGAGCTTGTTGCGGATGACCAAAAAACAACAAATATCCTCAATCGTATGGCTGCTCTCCATATCCTTATATCACCATATATTCAAACCTGCATTGACAATTGTACAATGCTCGGGATACCTGTGCTCCGGCATCCATTTTCCGTTTTTCCGGAAGTACCTCAGTTTGCAGATCTCTGCTCTACGTTTTTTTTGGGAGAGGAGCTAATGATAGCCCCTGTTTTATCTGCAGCAGTCACAGAGGTCTTTGTAACTATACCCGAAGGAAGCCCGTGGGTTCATCTGCTGTCAGGGGTAGAATATCAGCCCGGTGAACACACGATTCCAGCACCTCTCGGCTCTCCTGTTGTCCTCTATAAGCAAGATGGGATCTATTCTCGCTTCTTCTCTCAACTCGCTTACAGACTACTTTAGCGCAATACTCACATGCCAGCTGCTATATAAAAAAGCGGAAAGGAAATTTTTAGCTTCCTTTCCGCTTTTTATTATTTTGCGATTTCCATCCAAATAATACTCACTCTATATGCTTATGATTTAGGATATGCTCTTCACAATAACACGCATAGCCTTTGCACTGCGAACAATAGCGAAATTCCATATCTGGGTAATCGGTATCAGTCTTTCCGCATATAGTACACTTGTGCAAATATCCCCTTTCTTTCTTCAAATCCCGTATTTTACTTTTAAACTCAATCGTGTTCTGTGTCTCGAACCTACGGCGTTTGAAATATCCTATGAAATAGCCTCCGAAGAACAGCAGATAGTTTGCCAGTGCAATAAGCGGAAGAATATTATACGGAAATCTATTAAAGACGATACCTAGCAGGAAAAGCAAGGCATTTATATATCCAAGATATTTTATCTTTATCGGGATCACAAAAAACAGCAACAGCTGCATGTCTGGATATAGGGTGGCAAAGGCAAAAAACATTGAAAGATTGAGGTAAGTTGCATCCGCGATTGCCCCTGCCAAAAACGAATATATCATCGTAAACAACATTCCACTGAAATAAAATACATTAAATTTTAACGTACCCCATTCCCTCTCCAGGCTTGATCCAATCATATAATAAAAATACATAGAAAGGGCAAATGTAAATATACTACCAGAAGCAGGAACAAAAACAAATGTCAACAACCGCCAGACCTGCCCCTGTTTTATAAGCTCCGGAATAAAATATAAATTATAAACTATCTGTGCTCCTCTATCCGTTTGCGCAAGCAGGAACACTAATATATTCCCTATAACAATATAAAGCATAAGGTTTCTTATTCCCCAGCTGCCATGCCGGTTGCAAAACCTTTCAAATTTATTCATCAGCCTCGCTCCTTCCATTATTTGATTGTACCCTTTTTTTACCGTTTTGTCCATAGATTTTATATTTTATATCAGCAAACGGCTTATTAAACATAAAAATCTTTATATTTTCTGCTTTATACCCCTCATATAACACAATATTATAGATATCCTGTATCTTCTTTTAATTCAAAATAACATAAAAAAAGCGCCTTTTGGGCGGCACTCATAAAACAGCATAAAATTGTTTTCGGGAAACGGCGTAGCTTCGGCTATGCCGTTTCGCCGTTTTGCAGGCTATCCAGCAAAGACGCTGGAAGTATTCCTACAAGGTCGTA
>CALXAZ010000006.1 GCA_944386395.1 uncultured Clostridia bacterium | reverse complement strand
AACAATTAAGAGCGTTCCCCATGAAAATTTGCACTTCTGTTCTAATGATGGTATCAAGAGTGTTTATAAGATCCCATCTGCAACGGGGGCTATGACTTGCTATGATATATTTTCGGGGGTACAAATTTGTTTTAATGATTTACAGACAACACAATCATTACCAAGTCAAGACAGCAAATCGAATATTATGGAAATCAATTATTGTGTTCGCGGTCGGCATGAATGTGAGTTTTCAGATGGAACCTGCTCCTTTATCGGAGAAGGCGACCTCTGCGTAAATATGTTTCGCCATACGCCCCAAAACGCCAGATTTCCTCTTGGCTATTACGAAGGCATAGGGTTATTTCTGGACATGGAACGAGCGCCTTATGCTTTAGCTCACGCGATGAATGGCGTAGAGATCGACCTAAAGGCGCTATGCCAAAAATTGCACCTTGGAACGGGTTGTTTTTTCCTTCCGTCTAATCCGTCAATTTCTCACATTTTTTCAGACTTGTATGATGTAGATCCACAAATAAAAATTAGTTATTTCAGAATCAAGACATTGGAGTTGCTGTTGTTTCTTGGAAGTAATCGGGTGCTAGAGTCCAAGAGAGCACAGCGATACTATCCTCGGTTTACTGTGGACGCCGTAAAAGCGATTAAAGAAAAGATGACACAGGAATATCAAACACATTTTACTCTTGAAGAATTGGCCGCAGAACATGCTATTAGTTTATCCTCGTTAAAAAATTGTTTTCGTGACATTTATGGACAGACTCCTTATGCTTATCTAAAACAGTATCGAATCCAGCGCGCAGCAAAGTTGCTTTGCGAGGGGGGACATAGTATAGGCTGGATTGCAAATCATGTGGGTTATGGAGCTACAGGGAAATTTGCAGCAGCGTTTAAGTCTATAATGGGCTGTCCCCCTTCTGAGTATCGGAAAACTCATAGTCCGATTGGTATGTAACTTAACTTTTCGGTCAACATATGGCGAATTAAATGTGGTATGATAAATCTCGGTTAGCGATGTCTAACCACAGAGAAACAGAAGGAGGGTTATTTCCGTGAACGAAAAGAAACTAAAAGCGCGAGACTTCATTACTATTGGCATCTTTACCGCAATTTTGTGGGTTGTTCAGATGATTATTATGTATCTCGGCTTTCTGTCCCCGTTTGTAGTTGCCGGTTACTCGGTGCTCATTCCAATCGCTACGGGCATTCCAATGATGCTTTATTACGCAAGAATTGAAAAATTCGGGATGCTTACTATTACGTCTATCATTGTTGCAATTTTGCTGTTTATCTTTGGCATGGGTTTCCTCGGCGCACCGATTTGCATTGTGTCAGGTATAATCGCAGATTTGATTGCCAAGTCCGGGAAGTATAAAAGTTGGAAGAAAACCGTTATTAGTTGCGGTGTATTTAATCTTTGGGTCAGTGCGAGTTACCTCCCACTTGTTTTTACAGCGGATTCATATCAACAGAGTCTACTTGAGGGAGGATATGATGCTGCTTTTGTAGACACTTTGTTTACGCTTGTAACTCCTGCTACATATCCAGTTATTATTTTGCTTTGCTTTGTGTGCGGGGTGATTGGCGCTTTCATTGGAAAAGCAGTTGTGCGGAAAAATTTTGAAAAGGCTGGAATTGTATAAATGGAAAAAAGAAAGGCATATAATATCCGGTTCCATTTTGATCCTCGGACAAAACTAATTTTGCTGATCTTATTTTCTGTTGTTGTGATGATCGATGTAACAGATGGCCCGGCCTATGTGGTCCGGGCCATCATGACCTATATCCCTGTGATACTGGTCTGCCTAGAAGGGAAACCCCATATCGGCGCACGATTTACCGTTCTTTTTATCTTTGCAACATGGCTTACAGAGGTTGCACAGGACAACATCGGAGGCGTAGCCGGTATGCTGATTTTATTCCTGTGCTTTATGATTACACAATTTGCCCCTACGATGATTATGGTTTGGTACTGCATTTCAACAACAAAAATCAGTGAATTTATGGCCGCTATGAACCGTATGCATTTACCCCAAGGGCTCACAATTTCTATTGCAGTGATGATGCGATTTTTCCCTACATTATCAGAAGAGTATCGGGCAATCCGCGACGCTATGCGCATGAGAGGAATCGCCTTGGGCAGAGGCAGAGTTACTAAAATGATTGAATACCGTCTAGTCCCTCTGCTCTTTTCTTGTATTAACATAGGGGATGAGTTGTCAGCAGCAGCCGTTACCAGGGGGCTTGGTGCTCCGGTAAAAAGAACGAATGTTTGTGAGATTGGTTTCCATGGCATGGATTATGTGGTAGTTGTGGTGACTCTTGCATTGGCGATTTTATATATTTATCTTTCGGGAGCGAATGGATTGGTATGATTGAAATAAAAAATGTGAATTTTCGTTATGCTGGATTAGATCAAGCGGGCCTTAATAATTTCAATCTATCTGTTGCGGATGGAGAGTGCGTTCTTTTATGCGGCGCTTCGGGTTGTGGAAAGACTACTGTAACTCGGTTAATCAATGGCCTCATTCCCCATTTCTTCAAAGGAGAATTATCTGGGGAAGTTTATGTAAATAACTTGGAGATCAAACAACAAGAACTTTATAATCTGGCCGGAATTGTTGGCTCAGTTTTTCAAAATCCCCGCAGTCAATTCTTTTCTGTAGACACAGACGGAGAAATAGTATTTGGCCCCGAAAATATTGGCCTAGAGAAGGGAGAAATCCTTTCCAGAAAGGAGCAAGTTGTCCGGGAATTAAATCTAAAGGGACTTTTGGAACGTAGCCTTTTCGATCTATCCGGTGGCGAAAAGCAAAAAATCGCTTGTGCATCCGTAGCGGCGCTTTTGCCAAATATTATCATTTTAGATGAACCTTCGTCAAATTTAGACTGGGCAGCAATTCGTGATTTGCGTGTTTCTATGCAGCTTTGGAAGTCTCAAGGAAAGACAATTATTATTTCTGAACATCGTTTATGGTATCTAAAAGATGTTATTGACAGAGCTGTATATATGGAAAAGGGCTGTATTATCAAACAGTGGACGAAGGATGAATTTTTCGCACTTACAGAGAACGAACTAAAAGCCTATGAGTTACGTCCTGTGTTGCTGGAAGAACGTTACATACAGCAGTTTTCTAATGATTCAATTCCGGCAGATACGGGGCCTATAAGCAGAGACATTCAGCCCGTACTAGATGATAGTAGCGAAGTGCTGGAGCTTTCCAATTTTTATTTTACTTATACGCCCCCAAAATATCTTTTCATAAAGAAAAAAATCACTCCAGAAGATGAAGAAATCTGTGATTTAAGGATACCAAGCCTTAAAATCCACCAAGGAAACATCGTGGGAGTGATTGGAAATAACGGATCAGGGAAATCCACTTTCCTACGATGCTTATGCGGATTGGAAAAAACTTGCATAGGCACTTTGAAAGTTTCAGGGAAAATTTACCGTGGGCGTCAATTAACAAAGGTTTGCTACATGGTGATGCAAGACGTTAATCACCAGCTATTTACGAACAGCGTCTTATCCGAGGTGTTATTGTCAATGGAGCATCCAGATGAAAATGAAGCTGAAAAAATTTTGATGAGCCTTGACTTGGATGAATACAAAGAAAAGCACCCCATGGCGTTATCGGGAGGACAGAAGCAACGAGTAGCGATTGCATCAGCTATTGCGGCAAAGGCACAAATTTTACTTTTTGACGAACCAACATCCGGGTTAGATTACCGCCATATGTGTGAGGTAGCAGACCTTTTGAAGAAGTTAGCAGTTGATGGTAAGACAATATTTGTGTCGACCCATGATCCTGAGCTGATTGCCTTATGCTGCGATAGAGTCATCCGAATTACTGATGGACATGTAACAGAAGTGATTTGATAGTATTCAGTATGATGCAACAGTCTTGAAAGGAGAAGCTATGGGACTTCATGCGTCCGGGGAGGACTATCTGGAGGCTATCCTTGTTCTACAAAAGAAAAAGGGCATGGTGCGCTCCGTGGATGTGGCCCGGCATATGGAGGTGTCAAAGCCCAGCGTGTGCCATGCGGTGGCGACCCTGCGTGAAG
>CALXAZ010000005.1 GCA_944386395.1 uncultured Clostridia bacterium | reverse complement strand
TCCTCTGTCCGGACTCAACTCCGGCTCCCTCTATCACAAGGACAAATTCGCCCCGCGGCGCCGTGACCGCAAAATATTCGATAGCCTCGCCGAGCGTCATCCATAGCACTTCCTCATGGACTTTTGTCAGTTCGCGGCAGATAGCAACCTGACGTCCGCTGCCAAAAACAGATGACATGTCGCTAAGTGTAGCGACAAGCTTGTGAGGAGCCTCATAAAATACCATTGCTCTGCGCTCCTCCCGCAGCGAATCGAGATGTTCCCTGCGCGATTTTTTCGCAGTGGATAAAAAGCCCTCGAAGCAAAAGCGGGAGCTTTCAAGTCCGCTCAGGGCGACCGCGCTTACAACAGCGCTCGCCCCGGGAACTATCACTGCCTCGATGCCACTTTCTGCGCACAGCCGAACAAGCTCGCAGCCAGGGTCGCTGACAGCCGGCATACCGGCGTCTGTCACAAGCGCGCAGCTTTCGCCTGTGAGCAGACGTGAGATAATTTTTTCACCGCTCTCGGCACGGTTATGCTCGTAATAGCTCACAAGTGGCTTGGATACCTCAAAGTGCGATAAGAGCTTTCGCGTGACCCGTGTGTCCTCTGCTGCGATAAAGTCAACCTCTTTTAGCGTTTCGATTGCACGGAAGGTCATGTCGCCGAGATTTCCTATCGGTGTGCCGACTACATATAGCTTCCCGCTCATATGGTGCCTCCATGGTATATATTTGCAAATTCCTCTGTCTGGCAGCAGCCGTGATACATTATCAGGGGCTTTTCCACCGTCAGACCCGGGTTTCCGGACTTCCGCCCGCTTATGAGTATGAGTGACGGAGGGGAGTCCGGGTCATGCTGGACAAATCTGAGACGTTTTGGTTCAAGCTTTGCACTTCGCATGTCATATATTATATCGCTGAGCCGGTCGGCGCGGCAGACTATGGCTAGTTCGCCACCAGATTTCAGCAGACGGAAAGCAGAGGCGCAGATATCCCCGATAGACGCCACATGGTCGCTGCGGGCAATTTTGGCAGAGTGGCAGGAGGGGAGGATACCGCTTCCGCTGCGGTTATACGGAGGGTTGCAGACGACAAGGTCAAAGCTGTTGCCGGCTATTACACCTCTAAGCTCACGGAGGTCGGCATTTACCGCTTCAGCCCTGTCACCTATGCCGTTGAGCCTTATGTTTTCCACAAAAATTTCAGCGGCGCCCTGCTGTATCTCAACTCCTGTTATCCGGACTGAGGGGTATCTCGCCGCAATAAGCATTGCCACAGCGCCGACGCCGCAGCCGAGGTCGCACACACGGAAGCCTTTGCGGACCCTCGCAAAAGCGGCGAGAAGAACAGCGTCTGTCCCGAGCTTAAAAAACGGCTCCTTTTGGAGCAGCTTAAAACCATTTATCAGGGTTTCCGTGCTGCATCCAGCAGTAGAGAGTTCAAAGTTTTCCATATAAGCCCTCGCAGTTTCAGGGTTAGCAAACCCGCAAGGGGGTCTGCGGATAGAATAAGAAGAGGGATCGCTCCCTCTTCTTGCATATGCACGTGTCCAATTATTCAGCCTTCGGAGCCTCTACCGGACATACGCTGGCGCAAGCGCCGCACTCTACGCATGCGTCTGCGTCGATAACATATTTGTCGTCTCCGGGCTTGATGCAGCCAACGGGGCATTCGCTCTCGCAAGCGCCGCAGCTGATGCAAGCGTCTGTAATTTTATATGCCATTGTAAACACCTCCTGTTAAAGTAACTATATTCTATCAATATATCGTGCAAAAATCAATTATTTAAATGGAAAATATTTTAGTAACATATGGCGTTAATGTTGCATTTTTAACAAAGAGGACTTGCATGGTATAAAAGCCGGGGATATAGGGAAAATATAGAATAGAATTATTTAAAAGGGTGGTGTGTAAGCACAGTGAAAAGAGAAATAGGCGCGACCTTACCAAGCAGCAGTGAACATGAAAACCGGTTTGCAAAATCGAAAGTCAAAAACGTGAAAAACAGTGAAAAAAATAGTAACACTTCAAAAATAAAAGAAATAGAGAGCTAAATAAAGGTTAGTGAACGTCAAAAGGTCAGGAAAGGTCAAAATCGGATTTGAAAAAGAGAAGGAAAGGGTATATCATATAGTCACAAGGTCAGGGAAGGTCAAATAAGAGGAAGGCGAGGTAATCAGCAAATGGGTATCAGTGACCTGATAGCGGAATTTATAAACAAGTCGCTTTCCAACTCGGGTGGAGTGGTAGAGCTCCAGCGCAGCGAGCTTGCGGACAGGTTTGGCTGTGTGCCGAGCCAGATAAACTATGTTATATCCACAAGGTTTTCGCCGGAACACGGGTATATAGTGGAATCCCGCCGCGGAGGCGGGGGATATATCCGCATAACCCGCGTAGTGGTGGGAAAGCAGACACTTATAATGCACGCGATAAACGCTGTTGGCGGGGAGATAGACCCTGCATCCGCCGCAGCGATACTTACAAATTTGCAGGGCGCGGGAGCGATAAACAAAAAGGAGACGCGGCTTATTGCCGCAGCGCTCAGTGAGCAGTCGCTGAAAACGGTGGCGCAGGAGAACAAGGCGCCGCTGAGGGCTGCTATTTTGAAGAATATGCTTTTGGTGTGCCTCAACGAGGGATAGGCACGGATGGAAGGAGTAGAAGATTTATGTTATGTCAGAACTGCAATAAAGCACAGGCAACATGCCACTATAAACAGACAATAAATGGCGAGACACATGAGGCTCATCTCTGCGCGGAGTGCGCGGAAAAGCTTGGATATGGCTCGATGTTCAATTTCAATATCGGCGAGCTCGGGTTTGGGCTTGACAGTATGCTCAGCCACATGTTTGGTCAGGGTAAAAAGCAGTCAGCCCTGCATGAGCTGAAATGCCCGCTCTGCGGAGCCACAGCGGAGGACATCTCCCGTACGGGGAGGGTCGGATGTGCAGAGTGCTACGACGTTTTTTCGGATATGCTGACTCCATATATCAGGCGTATTCACGGGAATACGGCTCATGTGGGAAGAATACCGGTAGGAGCGGACGAACAGATAGGTAAAAACAGGAAGATAGAGCAGCTGAAAGCGGATATGCAGAAGGCGATAGAGGCTCAGGAATTTGAGCGTGCGGCAGAGCTGCGCGATGAGATAAAGGGGCTTGAGAACAATGAAGGCTAAATGGTATGAAAAAAACGGTCCCGAGGGGGACGTAGTAGTTTCTACAAGGGTGAGGTTTGCAAGGAACCTCAGGGACTATCCGTTTCCTGGGAGGATGAAGCCGGAGCAGGAGCGGGAAGTTATAGACAAGGTTGCAGCAGCGCTTGCCGCGAGCAGTATCGGAGGCGGGTTCAGGCTTGTGGAGATGTCAGCGGCGGACGAGGTTGCCCGCCGCGCAATGGTTGAGCGCCATGTGATATCCCCGGAGCTTGCCGCCGGGAAGAACGCCGGCGCGGTGCTTCTCAATGAGGACGAGAGCGTGGCAGTGATGATAAATGAGGAGGACCACCTGCGCATACAAGTGATGGGAGCAGGGCTGTGCCTTGACGAATGCCTCAAGCGTGCGGCGGAAGTCGACGGAATATTTGACAGGGCTCTGAAATATGCCTTTAATGAAAAGCTCGGTTATCTCACAAAGTGCCCCACAAACCTTGGAACGGGGATGAGGGCGTCAGTTATGCTCCATCTCCCGGCGCTGACAGAGAGCGGGGCAATAAGGAACCTCGCTTCAAACGCGGCAAAGCTCGGATTTGCCGTTCGCGGAATGTATGGAGAGGGTAGCGCCGCAAAGGGCGCACTTTATCAGATATCAAATCAGACGACCCTAGGGTTTACTGAGGAGGGTACGGTCGAGCGGCTGGAGGACGCGCTGGGACAGATTATTTCGCAGGAACGCGGCATGAGACAGAATCTTTTTGACAGGGCTCAGCAGCAGCTTGAGGACAGGATATGGCGCTCGGCAGGTGCGTTGAGATATGCAAGGAGCATGTCGACCGACGAAGCTCTCGATCTGATAGGCGACCTGAGGATGGGCGTATCGCTGGGTATGCTTGAGATGGATACCGCAGAGCTGAACAGGCTTCTGTGGGAGATCCAGCCGGCAAACATCATAGAGAGCTCTGGGGGCAAGGATATGACCCCAGAGGAGAGGGACCGCGCGCGAGCAGCGCATTTGAGAGAGATACTTAAAATTTAAACGGTGATTTCACCGCGGGTAGCGGTGTCTGCATAGGTGATAGCGTATAATTTATGTACGCCGGTATGTGGACACGGAAGAGAAAGGGAGGAGAGAATTATGTTTTCGTCCAATAACAGGTTTACACAGCGTGCTCAGAACGCGCTAAAGCTGGCATATCAGTCGGCAGAGGAGATGGGTCACAGCTATGTCGGGTCGGAGCATATGCTTATCGGTCTGATACGCGAGGGTGATGGCATTGCCGCACGCGCGCTAAAGCAGGCAGGAATAGATGAAAATTCGCTGAAGGAGGCAGTGCTCTCCGCAGTGGGCAAGGGCGATGGCGGCTTTATGCAGGGGCTGACGCCCAGAAGTAAGAGGATAATTGAGACGTCTGCTATCATATCAAGCAGGCTTGGACACAAGTATGTCGGGACCGAGCATTTGCTTATGAGCATACTGCGCGAAAGCGACAGTGTAGCCACGAGGCTGCTGGTAGCGGGCGGAGTGGATATAAATGCACTGTACCACAGCGTTGAAAATATGCTGGGAGGTCCGCAGGAGAGTGAGCCTGCTCAGCCTGGCAGCAGGCGTCAGCAGGGTAAACAGGCGGCAACAAAGACGCTTGATCAGTTTGGCAGGGATCTCACACAGATGGCGCGAGAGGGCAAGCTCGACCCGATAATCGGGCGTGAAAAGGAGATAACAAGGATAATCCAGATCCTCTCCCGCCGTACAAAGAACAATCCGGTGCTTATCGGTGAGCCGGGCGTTGGCAAGACGGCTATTGCCGAGGGTCTGGCACAGAAGATAGTTGCGGGCGAGGTTCCGGAGAACCTGAAAAATAAGCGGCTGTTTTCGCTTGACCTCACGGGAATGATAGCAGGCACGAAGTACCGCGGAGAATTTGAGGAGCGTATCAAGGCCGCAATAGACGAGGTGCGCGACGCGGGCAACGTGATGCTTTTTATAGATGAGATACACAACCTGATAGGTGCTGGAGCCGCGGAGGGCGCCATGGACGCGGCAAATATCCTCAAGCCGGCTCTCTCAAGAGGTGAGATACAGGTTATAGGCGCCACCACGATAGATGAATATCGCAAGCATATCGAGAAGGACGCGGCACTTGAGCGGCGTTTCCAGCCGGTGACCGTGGGCGAACCGACAGAAGAGGAGTCGATTGAGATACTCAAGGGGCTGCGCGACAAGTACGAGGCGCACCACAAGCTGAAAATACCTGACAGCGCAATCGAAGCGGCAGTTGAGATGTCTGCCCGGTATATAAATGACAGGCAGCTTCCGGATAAGGCCATCGACCTGATAGACGAAGCGGCCTCGCGCGTGAGGATGACGGCGAATACCGCTCCGCTCGACCTCAAGGAGCTTGAGGACAGGGTGAAGAAGCTGGCCGCCGACAAGGAAGAAGCGGTGCGTTCGCAGGAATTTGAAAAGGCGGCGCGTCTGCGCGACGAGGAAAAGAAGCTGCGCGAGGAGATGGAAAATGAGCGCGCCATATGGCAGGCAAAGCAGACGGCAGCCCGCGGCGAGGTAACTGTGGAGGATGTGGCAGCGGTAGTGTCAGGCTGGACAGGAGTGCCGGTAACAAGGCTCACACAGGACGAAGCGGACAGGCTTCTGCACATGGAGGAGATACTGCATAGGCGGGTAATTGGTCAGGACGAAGCTGTTTCAGCAGTTTCCAGGGCGATACGCCGTGGGCGTGTGGGGCTGAAGGACCCGAAACGTCCGATAGGCTCGTTCATCTTCCTGGGGCCGACGGGCGTTGGCAAGACAGAGCTCTGCCGTGCGCTTGCAGAGGCGATGTTTGGCGATGAAGAGGCAATTATCCGTATCGACATGTCGGAGTACATGGAAAAGCACACCGTTTCAAAGCTGATAGGTTCTCCTCCGGGATACGTCGGATATGAAGAAGGCGGTCAGCTGACCGAAAAGGTGCGCCGTAAGCCGTATTCTGTTGTACTGTTCGACGAAATAGAAAAGGCGCATCCGGATGTATTTAACATCATGTTGCAGATACTGGAGGATGGTCGTCTGACCGATTCACAGGGCAGGCGTGTTGACTTTAAAAATACGATAATTGTTATGACGTCGAACCTCGGTGCGCACGATCTGTTCGAGCGCAAGCGTCTCGGCTTTGGCAACGACGAAAAGGAGATGACAAAGCAGGAGGATATAAAGGCAACCGTTATGGCAAGGCTCAAGGAGGCATTCCGTCCTGAGTTCCTCAACCGTATTGACGAGATAATAGTGTTCCATCAGCTTGACCACGAGAACATCAGAAAGATAGCCCGCGGGATGATGGATACTGTGAAGGCAAGAATCAAGGGTCTTGGAATCGAGATAGAGGCGGATGACGCCGCAATAGACCTTCTGGCAGACGAGGGCTTTGATCCGGTATACGGTGCGCGTCCTCTGAGAAGGGCAATACAGTCTAAGCTGGAGGATACGATAGCCGAAAAGATGCTGGACGGCAGCATAAAAGAGGGCAGTCATGTAAAAATAAGCGCGGAAAACGGAGAGCTGGTATTCAGCACTGATGACCTTCCTGAGAGCGCCACGGAGAGCTCTTCGGAGGGTGAGGAACCTCAGGCTGACGGAGAAAATCAGACAAAGTAAAAGCTCCAACGGATTTCCGGGAATGTGACATTTGGACGCACGGCGAATATGCCGTGCGTCCTTTTTGTGTGCCCGGAGAACCTGGACATCTGCTGCGAAGCGGTGGGAAGTTAAATTAAATAATCGATAAAGCTATTGAATTTAAAAAGGAAATACATTAAAATGTACTACGTAATATAATTTGAGGGAGACCGGAATGAATATCGTACTTGTTGAGCCGGAAATACCGATGAACACAGGAAATATTGCCAGAAGCTGTGCGGCTACAGGGGCAGTGCTCCACCTTGTTGAGCCGCTCGGTTTTTCTGTGGACGATAAAGCGGTAAAGCGGGCAGGTCTTGACTATTGGCATCTGGTTGATGTGCGGATATATAGCGGGCTGGATGAGTTCTGGGAGAAAAATCCCGGGGTCCGCTGTTGGTTTCTCTCGACCAAGGCTCCGAGAAGCTATACAGAGGCTGTATTTTCGGAAAATGATTATCTTTTCTTTGGAAAAGAGACGAAAGGGCTGCCAGAGGAACTGCTATACGCGAACAGTGAAAGCTGCCTGCGTATCCCGATACGTGCGGAGGCGCGCTCGCTCAACCTTGCAAACTCGGTGGCAATAGTGCTGTTTGAGGCGCTCAGGCAGCAGGGGTTCCCGGGGCTTTCTGGCGAGGGTAAGATGGCGCAGGGCTGATTCTGAAAAAGATATATGGAATATGACAGGAGAAGA
>CALXAZ010000004.1 GCA_944386395.1 uncultured Clostridia bacterium | reverse complement strand
GTTTGAGGAATGGGCTGAAGAAGGTATGGATTTTTCATTTGAGGACATGGAAATTCCTGAAAGCGGGGACATGGACTTCTCATTTGAGGATATAGAAAAGATGCCGGAGGGAGCTCCCGGGGGAATGGGTAGCGATGATGTGTCGCTTATCTACACGGATGATGAGTATAGCAGCTACCAGAATATATTTGACAATGCCAAAACTGATATCACTGATCAGGATAAGGATCGGCTAATAAAATCGCTAAAGTTGCTGAACGAGTGTAAAAATATCGAGGAGGTTGTAAATATTGAAGAGGTAATACGTTACTTTGTAGTACACAACTTTGTTTGTAACTTTGACAGTTATACAGGTTCCATGATTCATAACTATTATCTCTATGAGGAGGACGGTCAGCTGTATATGATTCCCTGGGATTATAACCTTGCTTTTGGAGGGTTTCAGGGGGCGCAGGATGCAACAGCTCTCGTAAATTATCCCATAGATACGCCGGTATCTGGAGGTGCGGTAGAGTCCCGGCCTATGCTGGCATGGATATTCTCCAGCGAAGAATATACAGAGCTGTATCATCAGTATTTCGCTGAGTTTATCAATACGTATTTTGAAAGTGGGTATTTTTCCTGGTTTATCGATAGCGTAAGGGAGATGATTTCGCCATATGTGGAAAAGGATCCAACTAAATTCTGTACCTATGAGGAATATGAAGAAGGCGTATCGACACTGAAAGAGTTTTGTCTCCTCCGCGCAAGCAGCATAAACGGACAGCTTGAAGGAAGCATTCCATCTACCTCAGAGCAACAGGCTCTGGACGGTAGCACGCTAATAGATGCATCAGGTATTAGTATTTCCGATATGGGTACAATGGAAATCGGTATAGGCGCAGAAAGAAGTATGCCAGGAAGTGCGGAAACTGGTGGCTTTGATATAGGGGCAGCACAGAAGGTAGGAGGAAGAGAGCAAGGACCTTTTTCACAGCTGCCGCTTACTGAAGCGGGCGATGATGCTCAGAGTAAAGATTTTCCCACGATGCAGGAGAATACAGACATTTCCAGTGAGACAGGAGAGGAAACCGATAATACTGCTTTGCCTGCAAATGAAGGATTTTCTGAATGGAAGATGCCTGATAGAGGTATTACGAGCAATCCGGAGGGTACTGGAGAAACAGGGCAGGAGCGCTGGATATTGCTTATAGCAAGCCCGGTTGTCCTGCTGGCAGGGATAGCTTTTGCAGCGCTATACAAGAGGAGGGGATAACAAGTGATTTTAAACCCGTATATATTTCCACCAGATTAGGGTTGCTTATACTTTTTTTATCTTGCTTATAAAAATAAGAGCGGCATCAGGTAGTTCCTAAGCCGCTCTTATTTTATTGGCAATATATTATGGCAACGCCTAAAGACTTACTGCCTTTAGCTCCATTCAAACATTTTCCCGAGGAATTGCCTGAATTGAGGGGTGGCAGGAGAGCTAAATACTTCTTGGCTCACTCCGTATTCCACGACATTTCCACCCTGAAGGAAAGCAACCTTGTCGCATGCCTTTCGGGCAAATCCCATTTCGTGCGTGACGATGATAAATCGTATGCCCGTACTACTCAGCTCGCTTACCATATTCAGAACCTCGGTGGTGTACTCCGGGTCGAGTGCACTGGTAGGTTCGTCAAGAAGCAGGAGCTTTGGGTTTGGGGCGACGGCACGCGCTATGGCAATACGCTGACGCTGACCTCCTGAGAGTGCCGCGGGAAGCTTATGACCATCATCGGCAAGACCAAAGCGGGTAAGTAGCTCGTCTGCCCTATCGGCAGCGTCCTTTTCAGAGTATCCATGCACAGAGACCAGAGGACGGATAATGTTTTCCCGCCCGGTCATGTGGTGGAAAAGCCCACCCTGCTGAAATACAAATCCTATTTCGCGCCTGTACTGTATGAGATGGCGCTCATCCTGAACGAGCTTTGTCCCGTCAACTGTGACACTGCCTGATGTTGGGGAAAGAAGTCCTCCGATTATACGCAGGAGTGTAGACTTTCCACCACCGGATGGACCGACTACCGACAGGGAGGTTACTTCATCGCAGAAATTGATGTCCTCGAGGACTACTTTGCTGTTTGAGAAGGATTTATAAAGATGCTCAATTTCAATTCTCATAGTAAAACCTCCTCTCAAGGCGCTTGCTGATAAATGATATGGGAAGAGTGAGACAGAGGTAGATAGCTCCGAGGGTAAAATATGACTCAAAGAGATGAAAGGTGGATGTACTTATTTCCTTAAAGCTCTGGGAAAGCTCGACCACTGCGATTATCGACAGGAGGGATGAGTCCTTGATTATCGAAGCAAACTGACCTGCAAGTGCCGGGACAGTCCGTGCGACCATCTGGGGAAGGATTACAAAGCGAAGCGTTTGGCGGCGATTAAATCCCACGGCACGGGCCGCCTCGAGCTGTGTTTCGTCGATAGAGAGATAGCTTCCCCTTATTATTTCTGATATGTATGCTCCCTCGAATATGGAAAGTATGAGTGCGCCTGATATAAAGCGGCTCTCGATGCCCCAGGCAGTGCCGATAATATAATAAAACAGATATATCTGCGTCATGAGTGGTGTGCCGCGTATCACAGTGATATATCCTCTGCAAAAATATCTTAGGGCAAGTATCCGGGAGGATGTACCGACAGCTGAGAGTATACCGATAAGGAGGCTCAGGACGAGACTCAGCAGTGATATTCCCAGGGAGGTTTTAAATCCGTTAAGTATCCAGTTCCGATATTTGGGAAGGAAACTGAAGTCAAATTTCAGATCTATTATTGCAAGTGATACCCAAAAGAATGCTATAATGGCAGCGCAGACAATGACAATATTCAGCGCCGCAATAAGCGGCGCTGCTTTTTTTCCTTCTTTTTCTATAAACAGGTTCATATTATCCTGCCCTTCATTCCTCGAAATCAAAGAACCACTTGAAGCCAAGCTCATCAAAAGCTTCCTTATACTCAGCCATATAATCCTCTGTCAGGCGGTCAAAGCCCCCGTCCTCCTTGTAGAATTCGAGAAATTCATTAAACTGCTCGCGCAGCTCGTCATTTCCTTTCTGGAACGCAGCACCCCAGTGTTCAGCGTCCTGGAACGGGATGAGCACAGCCTTTGTCTCAGGATTCTGTTGATTTGCACGGTAAACCGAGAGCTGATCACGTATAAATCCATCGGCTTTACCCTGGATAACCTCAGTGATACAAGCTCCTGCGTCACTGAGCGCAAGAATCGTGGCGTTGGGCAAGTATTCTACCGCATAATAATATCCGGTCGAGCCGGTGGCAACTGCTACCGATTTTCCTTCCTGATTTAAGTCGTCAACAGAGCTGATATCTGAGTCTGCACTTGCAAGCACTGCAAGATATGCGTTTGCGTATGGCTCGGAGAAATCAACCTTTTCTGCTCTCTCGTCCGTTATTGTCATAGAGGAGAGTATCATATCTATTTTACCGGTTTCCAGTGATGGGATAAGACCATCCCATGCAACATTTTCAATCTGTATGGTTTTACCGGCGTATTCTCCAAAGTCCATAAGAAGCTGAACGCTGACGCCCCAGGGATTTCCATCCTCGTCGCGCGATTCAAAAACACCGTCCGAGGATATCTCCATTCCGACAACGATGGTGTCGTTCTCCGAGGATGTGCTCTGGGTATTGCTATCGGAACACCCTGAGAAAGTTGCAAATATAAGTGCAAGCACAAAAATTAATGATAATGTCCGCCTAAAATTTTTCATGTTTTGCCCCTTCCTTATTATGATGTTTTTCTGAATATCTCTAAAATCCAGGAGTTTATAAAAACATAATAGCAGTAAAAGTGAGAAAAGTAAAGAGCATAAGCCAAAATGCAAGGATATTTCTGGAAAAAAGAGAGGTTTTACATATGTTTTGCTTTTTGCGGACAGTAGTTTGTCAGCATAAATAAAAGAGGCGTCACAGAGTGACACCTCTTTTAGACAAATATAATATATTATATCTCAAAGTTTACTGATGTGTCGCCCTGAAGGTCGCTGCCGAAGGTGTAGTCCTTTCCGGGCAATATTGCATTAAGAAGGATACCGGAAAGAGCAGCAATGGCAAGACCTGTAAGGGTGATTGAAGTGCCAGCAATCGTAAAGGTGACGCCGCTGGAAAAGCCAAGACCTGAGACCAGTATCACAGCCGCTATGATAAGGTTGCGGGTGTTGGTGAAATCAACTCTGTTTTCGACAACATTGCGAACGCCTACAGCAGAGATCATGCCGTAAAGGATAAAGCTTATTCCGCCTATTATTGCGGTTGGTATCGAATGAATGATTGCGGCAAACTTTGGGCTGAGAGAAAGAATGATAGCAAATACGGCAGCGATCCGGATAACTCTGGGATCGTAGACCTTGGACAGAGCAAGAACACCGGTATTTTCGCCGTAAGTAGTATTTGCAGGACCACCGAAAAGAGCAGCAAGCGAGGTGGCAAGACCGTCACCCGTCAGGGTGCGATGAAGACCCGGGTCCTCGATATAGTTTTCTCCAGTGGTAGCAGAAATAGCAGATATGTCACCTATGTGCTCCATCATTGTGGCAAGAGCTATCGGAGCCATTACAAGAATGGCGCTTATGTCAAATTTTGCAATTTGAAACGGAGGCAAGCCGATAAGGTCTGCACTTGAAACTTCGCTAAAGTCCACGTTTCCAGTTATGAGAGCAACTATGTATGAAACTACTACACCAAGAAGTATGGGAAGTATCTTTATCATGCCCTTGCCCCAGATGTTGCAAACAACAATTATACCTAGCGCTACAAGCGCAAGCGGCCAGTTTTCGGATGCGTTGGTAATAGCCGATGGGGCGAGTGTTAGACCTATGAGGATTATCATGGGACCGGTGACAACCGGCGGAAGGAATCTCATTACACGCTTGATACCGACAAGCTTTATAAAGAGAGCAAGTATAAGATAGATAAAACCGGCGATGACGATGCCACCGCATGCGTATGGGAGCTTCTCAAGCTCGGTTAATTCAGCGTATATCCCGGTATCAAGTGCCTTTACTGCCGTGAATCCGCCTAGAAAAGCAAAGGATGAGCCGAGAAATGCCGGAACCTTGAATTTGGCAAATACGTGGAAAAGCAGAGTGCCGAGACCGGCACATATCAGGGTGACCTGGACGCTGAGACCGGTTATAATAGGGACAAGTACTGTGGCGCCGAACATGGCAAACATGTGCTGGAGACCAAGGATAAGCATTTTCGGAATACCGAGTGTACGTGCGTCCCTGATGCCCTCGGAGCCTATCTGGACTTTTTCCTTACTCATGGGAAACTCCTCCTCAGAAATTTTATAATAATGGATATGCCATTATTTCTATTCCTGGCGTACGTTTCGGAATTTGAACACAGAAAACAGACGCGCCCCATCCCACAGCGCACACCTGACGAATTATAACACTTAATTGACAGATAATCAACAGATAATCTGATATATTTCGATAAATTTTGGAGTGCTTTTGCGGATGACAGGTCGGAGAGACGCTTTATCTTGAGGCAAGCAGATCCAATACCTCCGAAATGTCAGGAATTGACGGGATAGCTCCCTTTTTGGAGGTTGCAAGGGCGCCGGCAGCATTAGCAAAGCGAAGCGCATATTCTGCTTCTTCGACCTGAAGCTTGCAGATCGATTTACCAGATGATATCAGGCAACGGCAAAATCCACCTATGAAGCAATCACCTGCACCGGTAGTGTCGACGGCATTAATCTCAAAACCAGGAGAAGTGTATTCCTGTCCGTTTATCAGTGCGTCAGCTCCGTTTTTCCCTTTAGTTATGATGATGGCAGGGATATGATACTTGGCTTCTATCCTCTTCATAACGTCCATCCTGTCGTCTGAATTAAAAAGAAAGGCAGCCTCCTCTTCACTAAGCTTCAGAATATCCGCCAGCCCAAGGGTGTTTAGCACGGTATCCCTCATATAATTATAGTCGTCCCACAGGGGAAAGCGGAGATTGGGATCATATGAGATAATAGCTCCGGCTTTTTTGGCAGCGCTTACGGCTGAGAGGACAGAGCTTCGCGAAGGCTCTGAGCTAAGCGATACCGATCCGAAATGCAACAGACGCGTATTGCTTGCAGCGGAAAGCATATCTTGAGTCTCTTCGAGTGCGGTGTCTGCCATGCCGTTACGATAAAAAGTAAAGCTGCGGTCGCCATGCTGGTCGAGAGAGACGAATGTAAGAGTTGTGTGTCGCCCAGGATCTGTCTGCAAAAAAGAGCAGTTAGCGCCGGCAGAGGAGATGACATGGTGGATCATATTGCCAAAGATATCATCGCCGACGCGCCCGATAACAGCCGAGCTCAGCCCAAACTTTGCGGCGGCACATGCGGAATTGGCAGGAGCGCCGCCGACCTTTGGCAGAAAGCAGCTCTCACCCTCTGCGGAGAGGGAGGGAGCCATATCGATAAGAACTTCTCCGATACCTATGAAATCAAATTTTCTGTCCAAAATACCAGCCCTTTCAGAATAATATTATATAGTGAATATACCAGAATTTTTCGATGAGATAAAGAGTGGGTTGACAAGTTGCAGACAGAAAAGCTAAAATGTCAGTAATAATTTTTCTGGGAGAGTGGAGCTGACTATGGAGCTTGAAAGGCTGCGGGATATTGAACTATTCCTTTTGGATATGGATGGGACAATAAACATAGAATACAGGCTTATAGATGGTGCGAAGGATTTTATCAATACGTTGATCGGGCAGGGGAAAAAGTATGTTTTTCTTACGAATAATTCCTCTAAGAGCGGGTTTGAGTATGTTAAAAAGATGAATAAGCTCGGGCTGACGTGTTCTGGGGAAAACGTGTTTACATCTGGAATGGCAATGGGGATGTTTTTAAGGGAGCGGCGCGCGGGGGAAAAGGTATATCTGGTAGGAACCGTATCGCTTAGGGACGAGCTTGCCGGCTACGGCGTGGAGTTTGGCGATGATGCAGGAATAGTGGTCGTTGGGTTTGACAGAGAGCTGAATTATGAGAAACTAGAGAATGCCTGCCGTCTGCTGGATAATGGGGCAGAGTTTCTTGCAACGAATGTAGACCTTGTCTGCCCCGTGGAAAATAACAGGTATATTCCGGACTGCGGCAGCATCTGCCATATGCTTGAGGTGGCAACACATAGAAAACCGCGCTATATAGGTAAGCCAAACCGTGAGATGGTAGATATAATTGCAGACAATCTCCATATCCCCCGCAAACGGATAGCGATAGTAGGTGACAGGGTGTATACAGATATAAAAACAGGAGTAAATGCTGGGATAACGACTGTATGCGTTCTGTCTGGCGAGAGCGATATGCAGACTATTGAGACTTCGGGGATACTGCCTGATTTCATTTTTGACTCAGTAGCAGATATATATAATGCAATTTGCTGAGAGCAAAAATGGCAAAATGCTTCTGTGGCACACACAAAATCCGGCAATGTGCGCTACAGGAGAACAAATAGGAGGATATTTGATTAAATTTGCATTTTGTTTTGTTTGTATTTGACAGAAAGACAAATATAGCATGGCAAAAGCATAAAAAATATATGTAATTTTGCCCAAAGGGCATCTTGCAATTCTCTTGTATTTGAGATGGGAAAAATCTGTTGTTGCAGGAAATTTTGGTGGTATGGAGAATAAAAAATCTTGATTTTTAAATTTGGTGCTTTAAAAAATTGCCAATATTAATAGGAGAGATGGAAAATATGGACTTTTAGGTGTAAAAACAACATTTGGGGTCTGGCTCTGCAATATGTCCAATTTTTCTGCTTGAAAGAGGAGATTTTGCAATGTGTTCTCCAAAATCCTGCAAAACCATTGAAAAAATATTGACAAGAGAGCAGTTTTAAAGTATAGTTAAGGCAAGTTATTTTTCGGGGCGAGGGGAAATCTTACTTCTGTGGAGTATAGAGGGCCTTGACGCTTATGGAGAGATAATAATTGAAATTGACAGGAGGAATCTAGGATGAAACTGAGAAGAACACTTGCGCTGTTGCTCGCAGTTGTCATGGCGTTTGCATTTTTTGGATGCAATCCCGGCACCACGACAACCACTGGTTCGTCAGAAGGTACAACTGATGCAGGCACAACTGGTTCTCAGGCAACGACAGGTCCCGTAGCTATTAACGGCGTGTTACCGGGTTCGCATGATGAGGACTGGCGCGACTATGAGCTAGCCGAAGATCAGGTATTAAACATGCAGCTCACATGGACCAGCACCACCACTCTTGACCCCAACGATTCGACAGGGTCTTCGCAGTGGACAGTTATGCAGGCGGTAAACGAAGGGCTTTTCCGCGTATATGGCGAGCCCGACAGTACGCAGACACTTGAGCCTGCGGCTTGCGAGAGATATGAGGTATCCCCTGATGGACTTACCTATACATTCTATCTCCGCGAGAATTACTGGTCAGACGGCGTACAGGTAACTGCAAACGACTTTGTATATTCCTTCAAGCGTCTGCTTGATCCTGAACAGGCATTTGGTTATGCCAGCTATGCTTTCCCGATAAAGAACGCTGAAGCATACTACAATGGTCAGGCAAGCTACGACGACATCGGCGTAAGAGCTGTCGACGATCTTACGTTCGAGGTTACGCTCGAGCGTCCGACGGCATACTTCATAGAGATGATGGGTATGGTTCCGTATTACCCGATCCGTCAGGACATCGTTGAGGCGGCTCCAGATCAGGAGACATGGCAGACAGATTATACATACCATGTTTTCAGCGGTCCGTTTATAATCAAGGAACACATAAAGGAAAACAAGTTTGTCCTTGCTCCGAACGAGTATTACTGGGACAAGGAGAATGTAAAGCTCACAGAGGTCAACCTCATAGTTGTTGGTGAAATGTCCACACGTGCTCTTATGTTCGAAAACGGACAGTTCTCGGCAGTTGAGGGCTCGGCAGAGTTTATCGATCGCTGGAGCAAGGAAGCTGAAAACGGAACATATGTAAAGCTTCAGCTTGGTCGCCCGATGACAGGCTTCCTTACCTTTAACCAGTATGCACGTGAGGATGCGGCAGAGCTTGGTCGCCCCCTCGGTGGTAAATCTGGTCTGATGTTGAACGAAAAGTGCCGTCTGGCAATTTCTCTCTCGGTAGACCGTGAGGCGCTTATAAATACGGTTTACAACAGGTATAGCATTGCCGGCGGATATGTACCGCCCGGAATGCATGTTGCTGAGCAGAGCAAGACTTTCCGCGATCAGGTTGCTGACGACTATATCGCGGAGCTCCAGGCGCAGTACGATACAAAGGAAAAGCGCGCGGCTCTGTTTGAAGAAGGCATGGCTGAAGAGGGTGTAAGCGGCACTGTTGCCGATGTTACCCTGAAGATGATATCTTCCGCAACGACCAGTATCGCAAAGCAGGCTCTTGAGTTCTATCAGCAGAACATCTATGAGAACCTTGGCGTTACAATAGACCTTAACATACTCGACTCATCCCTTTATCAGTCTGTCCGTGACTCGGGCGACTGGGATATGGGCTTTACAAGCGGCTGGATAGGAGACTATGATGATCCGCTGACGATGCTGTTCCTGTGGACATCTGACAGTGGTTACTATAAGAGTTTCGGTGGCTTTAATGATGAAGAGTTCGACTCTCTCATGGCGCAGGCTGAACTGTCCACAGATCCGGACGAGCGTCTCGATCTTTTTGCACAGGCTGAGGAGATTCTTGTGACAAAGGCAGGATGCGCACCGCTTTACTACGGTGACCAGATCTGGTTCTATCATCCCAATGTACACAACCTCAACCTCCCGCAGCTCAACCCGATTGAGTTTAGCCGCGTCTTTATTTCGGCAGACTAAGCGTAACTTTCGCTGAACAAAAGCAAAAGGCATATCACTTGTTATGGCAGAAAGGGCGTGTTTTTAGCACAGCCCTTTCTGTTATAATAGTTATTAGTCAGAAAATAGCAATAAATGGACGTTTTTCCGAAAATGAGAAAAGAGCCGAAGGTCAGCGATATGTTGCCGTGAGGGGAAACAGGTTACAGCAAGTTAAATTTAAGGGAGCGAGGAAATGCTTAAATACACAATACAGAGATTTTTTGCGATGATACTTACGCTTATAATTATCGCAACAGCGACATTTTTCCTTCTGGCAGCAGTACCGGGTGACCCGCTGGTTACCAAAGCGGAACGTCTGTCAGAGGAACAGAAGGAACGTATGTACGCCAAATATGGTTTGGACAAAGGTGTACTTGAAAGATATATTATTACGATGAAGGGCTTTTTCGTAGGTGATTTTGGCGAGTCTATCACATTCCCAGGTGAGACGGTGTGGTCGATAGCTGAAGCAAAGCTTCCTGTCTCTGCAAGGCTTGGTATTCAGCAGATGCTGATAGGTATTACAGTTGGTCTGGGTCTTGGTATAATTGCCGCTATGAAAAAGGGAACATGGGCAGATTATACGATAATCACTTTGTCGATATTACTTATTTCAATACCGCATCTGGTTTTCGGATTGCTGCTACAATATATCTTTGCGGGAGGAGTGGTAAATATTCTGCCAACCATAGGCTGGCCTGAGGGAGATGAGCTGTGGTTTGGCGGATGGGAGTATACCATACTTCCGACGCTGACGGGATGCTTTAGCTATATAGCGAGCTATACGAGGCTTCTTAAGACCTCGATGCTTGATGTTGTAAACCAGGATTATGTCATGACGGCAGAGTCAAAGGGACTTTCCAACATGAGGATAATTTTTAAGCATGTCCTTCGTAACTCGTTTATCCCCGTTTGCACAAACCTTCCCATGAGTGTTGCGATGTGCATAACAGGCTCATTCTTTATAGAAAAGATATTTGCGATACCCGGCATAGGCCTTTATTTTACAAGCGCAGTGCAAAGCCGCGATCTGTCAATAGTTTTGGGTTGGACAGTTTTAATCTCTGCGATGTATATAATTGTTGTTTTTATCACAGATATATTGTATACGGTTGTTGATCCTAGAATACGTATACGCGGTGGAAAGAGATAAGGAGGTGCGGTAATGGATAACATCAAAGCTAACAACTCCGGCTTTAAGCCTGAGGATTTTAAAATAATCGGATGTGATAATGCCGATTCAGACGCCATGGCGCGCCCCACTATAACATATTGGCAGGATGCGTGGCGAAGGCTCCGTAAAAATCCGGTTGCCATGATATCGCTTGTTGTTCTTGTGATTGTTATAATAATGGCAGCGGTAGTCCCGATAGCTACCGGCTGGGATCTCTATGCGATAGATGCTGTGAACAAAAATCAGGGACCATCCTCCATTCATCTGTTTGGTACAGATTCGCTTGGGCGTGATTTGTTTACACGTGTTTGGCAGGGAGCGCGCGTATCTCTGATAGTTGCTATTGCATGTACAATAATCCAGGCTGTTATAGGCTGTCTGTATGGCGGTATAATGGCATACTTTGGGGGAATTGTAGATGACATTATGATGCGTATCATTGAGATAGTTACATCAGTTCCGTCGCTACTGGTGAACCTGTTGATGATGATGGTTCTTGGAAATGGTATGGGTGCGCTGCTTGTTGCGATGTGCATAACATCGTGGTGTGCTACCGCCCGTCAGATGCGAGGCATGATAATGCAGCTGCGTGAATCTGAATATGTTCTTGCGGCCGAGACCCTTGGTGCTTCTCCGAAGAGAATAATCATCAAGCATCTTATCCCGAACTGCTTGGGCGTTCTGATTCTTAACCTTGCAACGCATATCCCGCAGTATATTTTCACAGAGTCTGGACTCAGCTTCCTCGGTCTCGGGCTTCAGGCTCCTGAGATAAGCCTTGGCAATCTGCTCTCCGCAGGGCAAGAGCAGATGATGTTCTATCCCTCACAGCTTATTTGCCCGTCTATAGTACTCGTTGTTATCGTGCTGGCATTTAACCTTCTTGGCGATGGTCTCCGCGACGCTCTCGATCCGAGACTTCGTCAGTAGCAGAAAGTGAGGGTAATAATGGAAAATATTTTGGAAGTAAAGGATCTTAGGGTATCCTATCACACTTATGCCGGTGAAGTGCAGTCGGTGCGCGGAGTAAGCTTCAATGTTGAGCGCGGAGAGGCGCTTGCAATAGTAGGAGAGTCCGGTTGCGGCAAGTCGGTTACGGTGCGTGCTGTAATGGGGCTTATAAAGGGGCCTACAGGTGAGGTCAAGCCCGGGAGCAGTATCTTATATAATGGAGAAGAAATACTTAATTATAATAAAAAGCAGTGGTCCGCATATCGTGGAGCTGAGGCAGCCATCATCTTTCAGGATGCTCTGACCGCACTGAATCCCACGATGACTGTTGGAAAGCAGATAGCTGAAAACCTTATTATTCATAAAAACCTGAACAAGCAGGAAGCACTTGCTGAAGCAACAGAGATGCTCCGCGTGGTTGGAATACCGGAGCCGGAAAAGCGTGTAAAGCAATATCCGCATGAGTTTTCAGGTGGTATGAGGCAGCGCGTTATGATTGCTATCGCGTTTGCCTGTGATCCAAAGCTTCTGATCGCGGATGAGCCGACGACAGCTCTGGACGTTACGATACAGGCGCAGATACTCGACGTCATAAGCGATCTGCAAAAGCAGCATGGCACTTCGGTCATACTCATAACTCATGACCTTGGTGTTGTTGCGAATATAGCAAAACATATTGTTGTCATGTATTCTGGAATGATAATCGAAAAGGGTCTTTGCGAAGAGATATTTTATCAGCCAAAGCACCCGTATACATGGTCGCTGCTTAATGCTGTACCGAGGCTGGATCTGGAAAATAAGCAGGACCTCGTTGCGATAGAAGGTACTCCGCCCGATCTTATTGCACCGCCAAAGGGCTGCCCGTTCTCTACACGCTGCAAATACTGCATGAATATCTGCAACGAGCGGATGCCTGAGTTTACCTCCTTTGGTGGAGAGCATAAGGCTGCATGTTGGCTGCATCATCCAATGGCTGCCAATTCGATAAAGGAGTCAGGTTTAGAATTCCCGTTTGAACTGGGAGGTGTCGAAAATGAGTGAAAAACCAGTGGTTCTTGAAGTAAGCCACCTCAAGAAATACTTTAAAGCGGGAGCAAACGCCGTGTTGAAAGCGGTGGACGATGTTACATTTAATATCCACGAGGGTGAGACCCTTGGTCTTGTTGGAGAGTCCGGCTGCGGAAAGACCACCTGTGGCAGAACGTGTATAGCACTTTATGATAAGACAGACGGTATGGTAAAGTACAAAGGACAGGATGTTCATACCCTGAAAGGAAAGGAACTCAAGGCTTTCCGAAAGGATGCACAGATGATATTCCAGGATCCGTATGCCTCTCTTAATCCGCGTATGACTGTTGCGGATATTATCGCTGAGGGTATCGATATACATGGTCTTGCGGCAAACCACAAGGAGAGGACGGAAAAGGTATATCACTATCTGGATTTGGTAGGGCTTAATAAGGAGCATGCTAACCGTTTTGTGCATGAGTTTTCTGGTGGTCAGCGTCAGCGCATAGGTATTGCGCGTGCGCTTGCTGTTGAGCCGAAGTTTATTATGTGTGATGAGCCTATTTCAGCTCTTGATGTGTCGATACAGGCTCAGATAGTGAACCTGCTTATAAGACTTCAGAAGGATATGGGACTGACATATCTTTTTGTTGCACATGATCTTTCGATGGTTAAGCATATATCGGATAGGATAGCTGTTATGTATCTTGGGGTCGTGGCAGAGCTGACAACCTCGGCAGAGCTTTATGATCACCCTCTGCATCCGTATACTCAGGCGCTTCTTTCTGCTATTCCGATTCCGGATCCTGAGATCGAGCGTAAACGTTCTGCAAACCGTATAAAGCTTGAGGGCGATGTGCCGAGTCCGATTAATCCACCGGCAGGCTGCCGCTTCAAAGGTCGCTGCAAATATGCCACAGAGCTGTGCGATAAGCAGGTGCCTGAGCTGAAAGAGGTAAGCCCGGGACATTTTGTTGCATGCCATCTCTATTGAGTGTGAGATAAAGCAAAACCGGCTTATGCCGGTTTTGCTTTGTTCGTAAAAAGAAGCAATCACTTTTGTGGAGGGAAAATGCGAAAAGCCAGTTTTGTCATATTTGATGTATTGAAAGCCACAGGGGTTGGAGTGACCTTCGGGGTGGTCATTACAGTTTTATCCGCGCTATTTGGTCTTATATTTGGACTGGTAGAAAGCCTGGAGGTAGGACAGAGGATAGAATTTATTATCGGTTCGGTCTCTCTCTTCTTTTTAGGAATTATTATTCTTGCTAGCGGTAAAAAACCGAGGTTTGGCAAGATAAGTAATACTGAGGAGTGGAGAAAGTATTTTAAGGTCATAAATTTTGCCCCTGTCATTGGCTTTATGGGAATTGGATTTCTCATTGTTGGGATAGTGGTGGATTACTGGATAATTTTTTTAAAGGGATAAAAAGAGCGCCAGAGGCGCTCTTTTTGCTGTTTAAAAAGATTTTTTGTATCAAGCAAGAGTTCCCATCGGATCCCAGGGCTTGAGGATTATTGGTTCAGCGTCATAGGCTTTAGCGAGCTCAGCAGAGAGATATTTGCGGTTTATAACTGCCTGATATGTGAACTCATCAAACCATTTTGCGCTCATTACATAGTAGCCCTTTTTACCGGCTTCCTCACCCCAGCTGTTTTCGATCTTCCAGCGGTCCGGTTTTCCGTCTGCACCGAAGTTTACTCCTGTGATGACCATTGCGTGGTTCATGGCGCTGTCGCGATGGTCCAGACGCTGTTCTTTTGTTAGCCCAAAGGTGATCCCGCCAAGAAGCTCGCTATAATGGAAAGAATCGATGTCCCACACGCCGGCAGTCCTGTCGCCATATTTGCCGCAGTCGCTTCCAAACCAGACAGGTTCCCCGTCCTTCAGTTGCGCTACGATGAGCTCCTTTAGCTTATCCATTTCAACATTAAGATATTTGATGTGTCCGCCCACGACATTTCCAAGATAATTGACGGTATAGCTTTTGCCGAAAGGTTTGTCCTTTGTCGGACCATTTATAACGCTTATGTAGTCCTCTATTTCGATGCCGACATACTTGTTATAGAACTCGAGCGGAGTAAGCCCGCGGTCTGCATGATAGTTTTTGTCCTTATCGATATACTCAAAGTCAAATTTCTCGACAGGCTTACCAAAGCAGATGCAGAGCACGTTATACATCTCACCCAGCATTTCCTCTTTTCTCTTCTGCGGACAGGAACCGGAGTTGACAATCTCGCGCAGCTCAATGGCATATTCACGGAGCTTCATGTTGATCATTTGGTTCATTGTACGCGTGTTGCTCGACTGGAAGGTCTCAGGCATTGCAGAAATTGGAGCGACTCCATATTTCTTTACAAGGCTTACTATCATGTCCCACTGACCTCCATCGCTGACGCCGGAGAGTATCCAGTTAACAGTGCGATCGTCAGCCGGGAGAGAAGCAGTGTCAATTATGGATTCAAGGAAGTAGTTTATTTTTTCAAACTTATCCCAGAAAGCTATATAGTTTTCTGAGAGCTCGATACGCTCTGTGTTGCAGTTTTTGGCAACTATCTCACGAAGGACGTTCATACCGGCAAAGAGCCAGCAGCGTCCGCTTGACTTCTGATTTGTGACTGCCGTGGTTGGAAGGTCTATGGCAAATTTAAAGTCGACCTTTGCGGCGTCCCTCTCATCGAAAGCGGCATCGGCAAGGGAGCTCTTTGAAAGAGCTACAGAAAGCGTCTTGAGAGCTGGGTTAGCATCGTAGGCCGCAGAATATTTGGATATAAGTTCCTGGGTAATAGGCTTTGCGTTTTTCATGTTCAGTCCTCCTGAAAAAATTTTTGCCTGGATGACATAATTATAGCACTACATTCTCAGGTAAGCAATGACAAATTATATAAAATGAAAGAGAAAAAAATAAATCCTGCATATTGTAGCAATATATTGGTAGTGCATATATAAATAACAAGAGGAGGTGGGGGGATAGAGATAGCAACCACCAGTTTGAAGATAGGTTTAAACGCAATAAGATCTGTAAAAGAATGCAGTAAAAAGGAATATTTTATAAAAGAAAAAGTCTTGTTAATTTATTGTAGAAATAAATTAACAAGACTTTTGTATAAGATACGAAGTGTAATATGTGGAAAATGGTAGGATAGAAGAAGAGGACAAACACATGTAATATTGATTAATATGAATTTAGCGATTGACTTTCCTGCAAAAAAACTTATAATTATATTAAGACCTGCATGCTAAGCTTATATGGCAGATATTTGACATGAATCTGCCTACAAGAATATCTATAAACAATTTGAAAGGACGGATAAAACATGAAAGTCGATGGAAAGCGCCAGTATGACCTGCTGGAAAAGATGGGATTTGTCCGAGTGAGCGGATCTCCCGAGGAGCTCAAAGCCGCGCATATCCTTATGGACGCCGTAAAGGAAATTGGGTTTGAGGCAACGCTCGAGCCGTTTGACGTTGCAGATGGTACGGTGCCGCTTGCAAGTTTTGAGGTGATTGAGCCAGAGTACAGGAAGTACACAGTTACAGGTTATAAATGCGCAAAGTGTACTGCCAAGGGCGGCGAAGAATATGACTTCATGTATATGGAGCAGTTTGATGATGTGATGGTGAAGCGCGCAAAGGGGAAATTTGTTCTTGTCAATGGTCGTGTTACTCTGGATATCTACAAAAAGCTCATCGATGCCGGAGTTGCCGGATTTATGACGATGGGAGGTACGGTAATTGATGAAGTCGAAAAGACTGACCTCGATACCCGTAAGATCCGCGATACATATGCCGAGTATGGTCTGCTCCCGGCGTTCCATATCCGAATGATCGACGCGCTTGAAATACTCAAAAGCAAGGCTACAAAGGTACGCATAGAGCTTGAGACAAAGAATCACATCCATACGTCGCATAACGTTGTGGTTACTGTACCCGGCACCGAGTATCCGGATGAAATAATAGATATTGGAGCGCACTACGATAGCGTTGAGTTCAGCTACGGAGTGTGGGATAACGCTGCGGGATCTGTTACTATCATGGAAATGCTCCGTTATTTTGCGGAAAATCCGCCAAAGCGTACGTTGCGCTTTATCTGGTTTGGTTCAGAAGAGCTTGGTCTGCTTGGGTCGAAGGCTTATGTTGAAAAATATGCCAATGAGCTTGATAAGCATGTCTTTATGATAAATGTAGATGTCGGAGGCTCTATCCTCGGGCAGAACAACGCTGTTATTACAGCGGATGAGGGTCTGTGCAAATACGTAGAATACCTTGCAAAAGAGGTAGGGTATTCCACTGGCATACGCCATGATATAATGTCGAGTGACTCCACCCCGTTTGCGGATAAGGGGATTCCTGCAATAAACTTCGCTCGTGGCGGAGGCGGAGCTGGTTCGGGAATGGGATTCATGCATACACGCTATGACATGATATCACTTATATCTGCTGATGCGTTGCAGGTAGTGACCGAGTTTGCAGTTACATTTGCTGATAAAATAGTAAATGCGGTCGTATTCCCGGTACCGAAGAAGCTTCCGCAGGTAATCATTGACAAAGTAGACAAATATCTTGCCAAGAAGAAGGACTGATCCCGATGAATATCACTGTCGGAAGGGCAGAAGAGGCAGAGCTGCCTCTTCTGCTTGAGATAGAGAAATCGGCTACACCATCTCTTCTGTATCTTGCCGGGGTATCGGAGCTGTTTCTGGATTACTCAACGGGGGAACTGGTTGTGGCGTATGTTGATGGAGTCCCTGCCGGTTTTGGAAGGTTTTCTGTGCTGTGCGATGGGGCAGGATGGCTCGAGACGCTGAGAGTATCTAAAGAGATGCAGGGAAACGGTCTTGGCAAGGCGATATGGAAGCGATATATTGAGCTGTGCAAAATATTTGACGTGTCGGCAGTGCGCATGTATACCGGTGAGCGAAACGTTGTTTCAAAGGGGATTGCGGAGAAAAATGGGCTTTCT
>CALXAZ010000003.1 GCA_944386395.1 uncultured Clostridia bacterium | reverse complement strand
ATTTTTATTGGTGATATATTGAAAGCCACAAGACCCAGGAATATCCCCAGCCCTATCAAAAGCATAACAGACCCTACTTTGCTGAATACCGCTTTCATCCCTATTGCCACAAGACCGCCAAACACTCCGCCGCTGCCCAGCGAAACTCCGCTGTTCCATAATTCAGATAGTATTTTCCACCCACCTGTATATTCCGTATCATTCAGAAACAGATGCATCATGACCCCAAGCAAAGGGGCTATCAAAAAGCAGCACCACACCCTCAGCTTGACAGGTCTGCCGCCATGAAAAAACAAAATGACGCTCATCACGGCAAACACAGCAGGCAAAGCATAGAAGCCATAGCCCATCAAACCCTTTGCCGCTGACGAAAACACATCGATAAATATAGCTTTTATGTCAAAAAATCCAAGAAGCGAAAACACTGCAAGAAAGAAGCATATAAATGCCCCAACTTCCCTGCGCACCGGTCTTTTTGCCGAGGCTGCCTTACTGCTCCTGCTGCTTGCGGTAGTTTTCTTTTTACTTGCCGGCGTCTTTTTCGCAGCCATTTTTACATCTTCCTTTCATTACTTCCCTGCATCTTGATAAGAGCCACCCCTAAACCAGCGTCCTTATCACAGACGCCACTATCGTGACCAGTCCTGCTGCCCAGCAATAATACGCGAACGCTCCAAATCTTCCCTTATCCGCAATAAATCGTACAATCCTTATCGCAAAAAAGCCTGAAACAGCAGAAACTGCCATACCTACTATGTAGCATGGTACAAGTCCCCAGTCTATCCCTTCCTTTACAGCGTCCACGGTGCTTAGTAGTGTTGCCCCAAGTACTGCAGGCAGGGACATCAAAAAGGAAAACCTTACCGCAAATTGCCTGTCAAACCCGCGAAACATACCCGCAGATATCGTTGAGCCTGAGCGTGAGATCCCGGGCACTGTGCCTATTGCCTGAGCGATACCTACTACGAGCACATCCACAATGCTCGCGCTTCTCTCTGTCTTTCTCCCCTTACCTGCCCTGTCGCTGAAAAACAGAAGGATACCAGTCATAAGAAGCATTACCCCCACAATCCACGGACGTGTCCTTATTGACTCAAGCGCATCCTGAAACGGCAAAACCGCAAACAGCGGCAGCGTAGCTACAACTATCAGCAACACCATCCTCCGGGCGGGCATATCGCTTTTACTGCGCGCAGGCTTTGGCTTGTTTCCATGAAATATATCCGAAACTATCCCCAAAAACGCCATTATCATCTCCGCTATATCCCGGCGGTATGTCACTACTATCGCAATAAGCGTGCCAAAGTGAAGTATAACGTCAAAAAACAGGTTGGTTTCTTCCGTGCTTGTAAGTCCAAACAGGTTTTCAAACAGGACAAGGTGTCCCGAACTTGAAATTGGCAAAAATTCTGTTATCCCCTGTATAAGCCCAAGCAATATAGCATGTATTATCTTCAAAGCTCTTTCCTCCGTTTTTGTATATACAAAAGTACAATTTATATATTAACATAATATCCTTTGCAATTCCATATTTTTTCCTCCTTTAAATAAAAATGGTGGGACGTAAGCATCTCGTCCCACCAGATTCTATGCCTCCGGCTTTTCTTTTATGTTATTCCGGCGCTCATCGATCATTTCATGCAAAACCCTAAGTGCATCTGACAGACCTCCTATCTGGTCTATAAGCCCAACGTCAACTGCCTCCTGACCATATACCACAGATCCAACATCAGACGCCATTTCTCCGGTTTTCATCATCAGCTCAGTAAACTTTTCCGCTGATATATTGGAGTTTGCTGTTATAAATTCAACTATCCTGTCCTGTATTTTTTCCAGATAATTAAAGGTCTGCGGGGCACCTATGACTACGCCATTAAGCCTCACCGGATGTATTGTCATTGCAGCTGAGGTGGCTATCATCGAGCGCTTTGCTGCCACTGCCATAGGAACTCCTATGGAATGTCCCCCTCCCAACACAAGCGAGACGGTTGGCTTTGACATGCCGGCAATCAGTTCCGCAATGGCAAGCCCTGCTTCAATGTCTCCCCCTACCGTATTGAGCAATATAAGCAGTCCATCTATCTCCCGGCTTTCCTCTATTGCCGCAAGCTGGGGTATCACATGCTCATATTTTGTTGTTTTATTCTGCGGCGGAAGAACCTGATGCCCCTCGATCTGTCCCACGATAACTATGCAGTGTATATTTCCATATATGCCCTGAGTTGTCACCGAGCCCAGATCCTTTACCTGCTCTATATCGTCCTTGCGCTCCTCGCTGTTGTGTATCTCGTCCATATTCTCATCCTTTCTCGGTATTTATCCCTATTCTATCCCAAAAAGGCAAAAAAATACGGCACAGAGCAGCTTCAGTTCCTTAGCTCACGCTTTCTATAATATCATGCCTTGACACACTTGCGCAGTACACTATATTTCGGCACCTCCACCGGCAGCTTTATCGTATAAAGCATATGCGGATGGTTCGCAATATCTACTCTGTTTCCATCCGGGTCACGCACCTGTCCCACAACAAAGCTTTGTGTCCCTCCCTGCGGCACAAGCAGCTCCATCGTTTCGCCGGGTGAAAACCGGTTTTTCTGCAACACTACAGCATTCCCAAGGCTGTCACAGCTCTCAACTACCGCGCATACATCCCAATCACGGATATATGACGAGTCACCATAGTGCTGCATTGGCTGCTGCTCAGCTCCATGGTAAAATCCTCCACAATACTCACGGTGGCTAACCTTCTCTGTCTCATCCATCCATCTCTTATCAAACGGTCTTCCGGCTATCAGGTCATCAAGCGCCCCCCTATACGCATGGGTAACAGCAGCGGCATAATACGAGCTCTTTGCCCGCCCTTCAATCTTAAGCGAATCCACTCCGGCACCTACTATCTCACCGAGAAAATCTATCGTCCGCATATCCTTGGAGTTCATAATATATGTCCCCTCTGGATGCTCCTGTATCTCGAAGTTATCTCCCTCCCGCCGCTCCTCGCGGAGGTAATATTTCCACCGACACGGCTGTGCACAGGCGCCCCTATTTGCATCCCTGCCTGCCATATAGTTTGACAGCAGACACCTTCCCGAAAAGCTTACACACATCGCCCCATGCACAAAACACTCTACCTCTAGCGTATCAGGCGTCTTTTCACGTATCCCGCGTATCTCATCCAGCGTAAGCTCCCTTGCAAGTATTACCCTCTTTGCTCCAAGCTCATGCCACATATTTGCTGCCGCATAATTTGTAACTCCAGCCTGTGTACTGATATGGATGTCACACCCGGGCGCATATCTCTTTACTATGCTCATAACCCCGGGATCTGTAACTATTACGGCGTCCGCTCCCGCTTCCTGCACATACTCTGCAAAAACCTCTATGCGCGGGATCTCATCGTTATGGGCAACGGTATTCAGCGTCACATACGCCCTTACACCGTTTTTATGACAAAAATCTATTGCCTTTCTCAGCATATCACCTTCAAAATTACCTGCTGCTGCACGCATTCCAAATTCGCTGCCCGCCATATATACAGCATCAGCACCATATCTAACTGCCATTATCAGCTTTTCCATATCACCTGCCGGCGCAAGCAGCTCTGGAACTTTTCTTAAAGCTTCCATCGTCTCCTCCTGTACAAAACTTATATTCTCCAATGTGTCTACACACAGAGAAGCCAAACGGAATTAACCGTTTGGCTTCTCTCCGCTTTTAGTCATATACTCCTGGGTTTGCATCAATTATTGCCTGATGTTCCTCTGCCGTTCTTGCAAATTCATGCGTACCATCCTCTGTAAGGGCATAGAAATAGTAATCGGTATTCGCTGGATTCAGCGCCGCCCTGATGGCTGCAAGCCCCGGGCTGCATATCGGTCCGGGAGGCAGTCCCTCATAAAGATAGGTATTATACGGACTGTCATACTGGAGATCCTCGTAGCTCAGCTTTTCTTTCCTCTCTGGCAAGGCATACTGTACCGTTGCGTCTATCTGCAGCAGCTTGTATTCGCTGCTTCCAAGCCTGTTGTGTATGACAGACGATATCGTACTCATCTCATCACTGTTTGCCGCTTCCTTTTCGATAAGTGACGCTATGGTCAGTATCTCGTGAAGAGTATATCCCATCTCTTCAGCAGTCTCCCTCATTTCTGCTGTCAGCCTGCGGTTAAAGTTGGAAAGCAGCTTGTTTATTGCGCTTATAGCTCCCTCGTTTACATAGAAATCATATGTGTCAGGGAAAAGATATCCCTCCAGCCTTCCCTCCTCAAGCGGCAGGTCGGCAAGGAAACTGTATTCAAAGTCATAGCTATCGCAGGTCTCTTTCAGCTCCTGGTAACTATTGACCTGCTCCTCTTCAAGCCTTTCCAATATCTGCTCCAGCGTAAAGCCCTCGGGTATTGTGACCGTCACGATTGTACGGTAATCGGAGGTGTCCCTCATCGCATACACCACTGCACGATAGTCCATTATCGAGCTCACCTGATAGCTGCCCGGATCGATCTTCTCCTCCGCATTTGAAAAACCCGCATACAGCTTAAATAGCCATCCGTATTTGATAACCCCATTTTCAACAAGCTTATCCGCGATGTCATCTATCGTATCAGTTTCGGACACCTCTATCACGCTTACAACATCCTCCTTCGTAAGCGCCAGCACATCATCAGCACATAGCCACGCAAATCCTGCAAGCAGCGCCGAAACTCCTATTACCATCAAAAAATACAGCATCGCTCCAAGGCAGCCTATCTTTCCGCCTGAACGTGCTCTTTTTGTTGTAACGCGCTGCCGCGTTCCACTGTTGTTTTCAGCCATTTCTCAGTTCCTTTCCTGTTGCTGCAATGTCCGGCATTCAGTTACCACCGCATCGACCCTCACATCGTGTGGTCTTTCAGGCAGACTGTCAAATATCAAAGCCTCACGACAGAGCCCGACACAAAACGCCTTGCAGTTTGCCAGAAATCTGTCGTAATATCCTCCGCCACGACCGAGTCTTGACAGATTTTCACCAAATGCCACACCCGGCAAAATTACAAGGTCTATGTTTTCCGGCTCCACCATGTCGCAGCTATCCTCAGGCTCGTCCAGCATAAATTTCCCTTTGGGAGAAAGCTCGTCCAGACTTTGTATCCTACACGCATCCATATGCCCCGCATCCCCACATCGCGGCACACATACAGATTTTCCCCTCCCAAGTAAAAATTCTATCAACCTTCTTGTATCTATCTCTTCGCCGGTGCTAACATAGCAAAAAACAGTTTTTGCCTCTATCAGCTCTCTCATACCCATAAGTCGGCAGAAGATACTTTCGTCCTGGATGAATCTCTCTGCGGCACCTATCTCACTTATCCGCTCGGCCGCTTGGCGTCTTGCTTCCGCCTTTGTCATCAGTCAAGCAAATTGAGATAGGGCATCGGACCGGCTCCAAAAAGTATCCCGGCAAACGATGCCATGTCCAGCTCCATTCCTTCTCCGCTGGATGGTTTTTTCACGACTGTCTCGCCCTTTACTGAATATGTGCCATTGTTCCATTCTGCATAAGGATCCCTGACCTCAATTTCAAAGTCCATCTCAGTGCGATACCCCGCGGCAATGCGAAGCATCCCCTCCGCGTCGACAATCCTGACTGCTCCATATACGTCCCTGTCATGCGGACATGCCGGCGTGAACATTGTTGCAGTCCTCACGCCAAAACTGTCCAAGACCCCGGCACAGGTTTTTCCATATGTCTGCTCATCCATCGCAAAGAGCTCCCTTGCAACTATTCCATCTCTGCCCTTTGCCACCACTGCATATCCGTCTACCCCGTTTTCCCCGCGGAGCACCATCAGACCTCCGCCGTGCTGCGATGCAAGCCCGGAAATATATTCCCAATCAGCCTCACTGCGAAGCATATGATCCCTGAAAGGCATTACGCCCTCATATATCCTGTTTATGCCTCCGATATCTTCATGGTGTGCTATGACCAGCTCAACCGGCTCCGGGGCATATGCGGGACGGTTTATTGAGTGTATCGCCAGATTGAACGCCGGCTGAAAACCCAGCTCCCTTACCCTTGCGCTGCGGACCGGCGCAAGCGCTATCATTATCCCATCTCTGTTCATAGCCTCAAGCGTCTCGTTCCCAATATCTGCCGGCTCTGCTGGCAGATACGCCGATGGCAGCTTCCTGCCATGATATACAAATGTAGCCTTTCTATACTCTTCCATCAAAAACTACCTTTCAAAATTTTTAAGGCTGTTGACAATATAAAAAATTTCCTCTGAAATGTCCTCAGGAGTACGCAGTTTCCCATTTAAAGTACACTCTATCCTCTTCCAGCCATATTTATTTGCCATAAACCTGGCAGTCTCTGCCGAATTATGCAAAAAGACCTGATCTGCCTCATGTATATCCGGAGCGTTACCACGCTCCGTCCTGAGTCTCAGCGTGATCTCCTCCGGCACATCGAGAAATATCACCGCATCCGGTCTTGGCAGACCCATCCTGTTATACTCAAAATCAAAAAGCCACTGCGCAAACTCTTCCAGCTCATCAGCTTTCATCTTGGCAGCCTGATAAATTGCATTCGATGTTGTATATCTGTCACACAAGACTGTGCCTCCGCTGCGATAAAAGCTTCCAAGCTCTCCGGCGAACGCCGCTGCCCTGTCCACTGCAAAATAAGCCGATGCAGTATAGGGATTTGTCGCGCATGGGTCATTCCCAAATTCTCCTCCAAGATACATACGCACAAGGATAGACGAAGGATCATCATAGCGTGGAAACCGTTGGTATCTGAACAGTTCTCCTGCCTGCCCGAGCTTCGCCTTCAACAGGTCAAGCTGAGTTGACTTGCCCGACCCGTCTATGCCCTCGATAACAATAAGTTTTCCAACCATCTCTAGTCCTTTCTGAGCCTCGCACGCACCTCCGCGCTCCTTCCACAGCTCATCTTTCCTTCTGGACAAACTCCATACAGGCATCCTGGACCGGAGCGCTTGAAGAGTGATGGCGCTACTTCCATACAGAGCTCACGCATCTGTATAGCAAGCTCCCTTATTTCCCACTGGGCGCGGTTGCAGCAGCGCTGCCTGAAAAAATTATAGAGCGACCGGGTGTTCATTGTCATCACTATTTTCGTTTCACATGCGTTGGGCAGGATATACCTTGCATCCTCATTTGCAAGCTTCCTCGCAGCAGATTTTGCTGCCTTTTCCTCCATCCCTTCCTCGATAAGCCGTGCCTTATGATTTTTATAAAGAGTATTTGATATCTTTATATATTGCTGCCTGTCCTGTTCCATTGCCTCGAGATACAGCTCCTTTGCCTCAGGTATCTTCTCTATCTCAGGCGGGATCACGTACTCAAAAGCCGTGTCGTTATTATATCTCTGGCTCGTCACTGAACATGAAGCCAGCCTGTGTCGCGTGATCTGTGCAAGAAGGGACCGGCTGACACCCTCTATGCCAAATGTAAAAGAGGCGTGCTCGACAGGGCTCTCATGCCCCAGCTCTCTCAACATCTCAATAAAGCTATCCGCAGCCTCCTTTGTCAACCCATCCCTCAGGGAGGCTATATCCGCATTGGAATAACAGTTCTTAGCCGCAAGAGCCACCACTTCTTCGGGCTGCGGCGTATAAGCAAGCAAAAATACCTTCATCATACCCTTTTCCTTTCGCAAACCATCTATTTCCGCTTATATTTAAAGACCTGCATAAGAAACTTTGGCAGGCGCATCATACGTCCCAGCCTGCTTGGCTGCTTAATTAAGCGGTAAAACCATTCAAGATTGAGCTTTATAAATATCTTTGGCGCACGCTTCACCTCACCTGTTATGCTGTCCAGCGTACCCCCCAGCCCTACGCAAAGACCTGCGCAGAGACTTTCGATATTTTGCCTTATCCAAAATTCCTGTCTCGGTGCCCCAAGGCACACGTACAGCACATCCGCACCTGAGCGGTTTATCTCCTCAATAACCGGCGTATCATCCTTGAAATATCCATCGTGCGTCCCACATATCTCCAGCCCCGGAGCAAGCTCCCGCATTTTTATAGCGGCACGCTCCGCGATTCCCGGCTTCGAGCCCAGCAGATAGAGCTTTTTTTTCGCCTCTACCAGCTTTGGCAATATATTCACCGCAAACTCTACTCCCGCGACCTTTTCCTTGAGCGGCGTCCCAAGTATCTTAGACGCAAGCACTACTCCCGCGCCATCCGGAAGTATGAGGTCGGCATTTTTCACCGCTTCCATAACTGCAGCGTCCCTGCCGCACTCGTATAATATCTCGGCATTGGGCGTAACTACATAGTGCCTTTTGCCATCTGTCAAAAGCTCCATTGCCCGCTCTACAGCTTCTTCCATTGTAACATTGTCTATCCCAACACCAAGAATGTCGATACGTTCCATCAAAAAGCCATCCTTCATTTTTCGTTGCACACCTCTACGGCTGCAAAGCATCGATACTCCGTTTTATCTTAGCACAGCTTTGTCACATTTTCAACCTCCAGCCGGTTTTCTCCCCCCTTAACCGGCAAAAGACAGGAGGTGTACGCCGCCCTCTCCTTTTCAATCCTTCTTCTGCCACAGGATGTTTAAAAGCAATTTATGTCCTTTTGCATCCACATCTTTTAGAAAATATATACGTCTATAAATAACAAAAACGGAACATTGCGAAAATTTTTTCGTCCCGATAAGCAAATGGAGATAATTTCAGGCAGGCAGGTTTATTATGAGAAAATTTATCTTATTCTGCCTGGCTTTGAAATCGAATAACTTAAATTAAGAGAGACGGCCGCAGCCGTCTCTCTTTTAGCTATTTATTCCTCTTATACTTCTTTCATCCTTCTTATATTTCTTTTTCAGCTCCTGATTTCGCTTTTTCAGCTCTGTATTCAGAGTTTCCATTCTTGAGAGCTCAGACCTGTTTTCCGTATACTCCGGGTCATATCTCGCAGGAAGATATATGTTACGGATCTCATGTGGGATATCGCTCTTATATTCCCGTTCGGCAAAACCTGCGATGCCTTTGCTTGTAGAATTCTGCCCATAGGACATCCCGCTGTCAGCACACATCAGCAGGAACCTCTGATACTGCCGCCGAACGGCATTAACGCTCTTATCAAATGCCTTCCTCATCTGTTTCTTTTGCTTTATACGTTGCCTGTCCACACCTTTGTATGTGGTGCCAAACGTTGTCTTTATTCCGCCTCTTCTGCCTTTAAAAAACACCCTTGCGATAATAAAAGAAATTGTTCCAAACACCATCAGAAAGATCAGTATAGAAAGCCATGGAGGCAGCTCGAGCACCGTCTCTCCCATATCATTGCTATATGCCTTGTAGTCATTCATAAGCTCATAGAATGAATACTGCTCCCTGCCTTGGCGTCTTATCATTACCCAGTTTACAAACATCATTATATATGTTCGGAAAAAGAATAATACATATGAAAATGCCAGCGCTATCGGGATAATTATATAATTATATGCCATATATACAAGCCACGCACAACTTCCAAGAAATACCCGTGAACTTAAAAACAGCGCCACAACGCAAAGCACAACCATCATCGCAATATTTACCGCTCTGAATTTCCATTGTCGCAGGGTTCCGTCAGCTTGCCTGAGTATCCGGCACGAAAGTACACCACTTAACATAAATATAAGGCTATAAATCAGTATCAGCCATTTTTCAGTGTCACTTTCAGGCAGGAGGATCGATAAAACCGTCCCTATAACAACGGCTATAAAACATCTGAAATATATATTTATCAGCTTACGGTAATCCGGTCCATAGAAGTTCTTTGCCACCGCAAATATCACAAAACCACATACGGGCACAAGAAACACAGCATCAGCCACGTTTCTCACATAAGCAAAGCATCCTGCGACCAGGAACAAAGGCAAAAATCTCAGCGCCCCCTTATCCCTCAACAGATAGCTTACAAACCATCCTGAAACAAGCAGCGCAAAGGGCACTGCCATCCCGCCGGTCATCCCGGCGGCAAAGCAAAGAAATCCCATCGTTGAAAAGTAAAACGACAGCATACACAGGATAAGCAACAAAGCCGCAAAAATCATACTGCTTTCACCTCTTCCCCCATATCGCCCGCGTTAAGCTCCGCCGATATCACACAAACTTCGCCCCCGCTCATATATCTCATGCGCCGGATATAGTTCTCATATGCCGGCAATCTTCTGGGGGTTATAAGTATGTGGGAACGTCCCTGCTCCGCAGTTAAAATCACCTTTTCCATCATTCCCGCAAAGCTGTCAGTTTTGGTGTATGTGGCACGCCCAAGACCTTCCAATATCGTCATGAGATGATTTGCACCCAGCCCGTCGTCTATTGATGACCATAGTCCGACTGCGCCAGCAGCGCTCGCATTTGTTATAAACTGATATCGTATACCCTTTTCCTCAAGATATTCACACACTTCGCGCGCAAGTGAAAAGCTCTTCTCTATCAGCTCATTGTCCGGTTCGTCCTCCGGCTGCTCTACGTTCAGTATCACCGTTACCACCATCTCAAGCGTATGGTCATAATTTTTTACCATCAGGTTTCCCATCCGTGCCGACTGCGTCCATGATATCGCTCTCATTGGTTCATTGCCTGTATACTCCCTGTATCCCAGAGTCAGCACAGGGTCCTCCATTATAAACCGGCGCACTGACACATCCCCCAAAAATCCTCCGAGTGCTTCAATCTCGGCAGAACACTCGATCTTTCTGGGAAGGACAACCACCTCATTCATTCCATAATACCCCTCTGCCGTCTCTGAGAAGCCAAGAAAATCCCCTCCATACACAGTTGCCCCTGAAAAGAAATATCTGCCCCTGCGTTCAATCATCACAGGTACGCGCTTTGTCAGCTTCTGTTTCGGCATAAGGTATGTTTTCCACTCTGCTACTGTGGCATTTGACATTTTATTGTGCTTTATGGCAATATCATATTCCAATTCATCCTCGGCGTATGTAATCTCTTCAGGCACGTTTTCACACACCCTCAGCGACGTGACCGGCAGCAGCTTATTATTTTCCATTGTCGTTACTACTTCAAATACTTCGCCCGGATCAACAACCTTTTTGCTGGTCTCTATAGTACATGTAACATTTTTCAATACACGCCGTAAGGATATAACCTCAAATATCACCGCTGTAACTACTATAAACAATATAAATAGCGCCATTATTTTCCCTCTAACGGCACAGGAAGGTCCTCGATTGCCTTTCTAAAAGCAATCTCGGCGTCCGATGTGCGAAGGTTCCCGCCAAAGGTGATCCTGTGGCACAGCACAGGCTTTGCCACAAACAGAATATCCTCAGGTATAACATACTCTCGTCCGTTCATCGCCGCGGTGACCTGCGATGCTTTATAGAGAGCAATTGCCCCTCGGGTGGACACTCCCGCAAGGAACCTGCTGTCGCTTCTGGTTCTTTCTATTATGTCCATCATATATCCTGCCATTTCCGGGCTTACACGCACCTCATTGAAGTGGTTTCGGACATACTCCGTCTCCTCAGGTGACACAACTGTTTCGAGCTCATTGATTATCGCAAGCGTTGACGGTCTCGCAATTACGCCGAGCTCCTGCTCTCGTGTCATGTACCCAAGTGAGATCCGCATAAAAAAGCGGTCGGTCTGTGCCTCCGGCAGCGGAAATGTACCATAGCTCTCTATCGGGTTCTGCGTTGCCATTACCATAAACGGTTCGTCCAGTACCGTAGTTACCCCGTCGACCGTTATCTGGCGCTCCTCCATCGCCTCAAGGAGGCTTGACTGCGTTCTCGGCGTAGCTCTGTTTATCTCGTCTGCCAGGACTATATTTGAAAACAGGGGTCCCTTGCGAAATTCAAATTCCCCGGTTTTCTGACTGAAAAAGTTTATACCGGTCAGATCTGACGGAAGCAGGTCGGGAGTAAACTGTATGCGGTTAAAATTGCCTCCTATTGTCTTGGCAAAGCTGCGCAGGAGCATCGTCTTTCCTGTACCCGGCAGATCCTCAAGCAGCACGTGACCCGAGCATATAAAGCATGTCAGCACCAGCTGTATTGCTTCTTCCTTACCCACAATCACCTTTGAACAGTTTGAAATAACCCTGTCCTTATAATCCAAAAACCGCTTTATCTCCATATTTACCCTTCCTTTCTTACGCTAACACGCCCGGTGCGGCACCGTAACGGCATCCGCCCTCCTCCATATTTATATGTTATTCCCCGAACGCACCATCTCCAACGCATTCGGGGAATATGAATAGCTACCTGAACTTTTTCTCCAGCATTATTATCTCGTTTTCACCTACAGTAAACCCTGCTTTTCTAAGTGCTTGCTTCATGTCATCTCTTCCAGATGGAACCATGCATGTCAGCTTTGGCATATTGCGCTGTGTGCCCATTCCTTTTGCAAACTCCAGCGCTTCCAGATAATCTCCGCCAAAAAGCCCAATATGAAGCGCTTCTTTTTCCAGGAACCTTGCACCAATGGTGACAACCGTATCCCCGCTGACATACACCTGACCTGTTATCGTCAGGTGCCTCCAAAGCCTTTCACAATTTGCGAAATATGTCCTGTTCTGGCAGAAATATGGCAATTCTTCCGCATATCTGCCGATAAGCTCTGCCGCCTCTTCAGGCTCCGTCACTTGCCTGAACCCAGTCTTTGCGCTATCGGTTCCAGTCAAGGCAAATAAAGCCTCATTTGTCCTTGCAGCAATAGAAAGCCCATTTTTCTCCGCAAGCCCCTTTGAAACAACGTTTCGCTCAC
>CALXAZ010000002.1 GCA_944386395.1 uncultured Clostridia bacterium | reverse complement strand
CAAACTGTGACTTATATTGCTCCACAATTCCGATATTATAGTGTTCTTCTCCACATTTTTCTCTAAGGTGTGGAGCACAGCTCTTTATTGAAAGTTCGATCCTGCGCATACTGTCCCTGGATATAGGATAGCCAAATCTGTCATAAAGAGAAATTTTTATTCTTTTATTTAATTCCTCGATAAACACGCCGGTTCCGGCACCTATGCAGTCAGCAGCAAATATCCCTTGAGTTTCAAATGTAGCATCGTTGACAACAACCTCTCCGCCGCAATAGCGTATACCGGAGGAAATCGCAGATGCGAGTGCGGCAGCATACCTCGACAGATTATAGCCGAGCGATATCCGCCCGAACTCGGACAGGGCAAAACCAAGCCGGGAAATAAATTCAGGAGTTATTAGGTTAACGTTTCCTTCTATAGTACGATTATCGCCGAACAACTCACGACCATCAAGTATCAGAGCACCATGCCCTGATTTTACAAGGCTTCCATGTGAAATCCTTTGTCCAGGATGAAGAACAATACCAGGAGATAGTACGCATCCAGATTCAACGATACTTTTTTCACCGATTATACAACCATCGTTTATCGTGCTTTCCTCTCCGATTTCTGCCCTTTCACACAGCACCGAGCCATACACCGCAGAGTTGTTGCGAATGTTTGCACCATTACAAACTGTGTCTGTAATCTTAACGCTATCCCCTACTGAGCTCCCTTCGCCGAGAGAAACATATGGACCTATAATGGTGTTTTCGCCTATTTTTACATTTTTACCAATATATACAGGAGAAATAACTTTGGACGAGGCAGGGATAGGGCTCAACACCTTCCCCCCTGTCTTTGTCAGGATGTCAAAATGACAGTTTGCGTATGCTCCCGGTCCGCCAATATCGCACCAATATCCATCCTCGACAACCCCATATAATTTCCCATTTGCGAGCATTGCCGGAAAAATGTCCCTTGCGAAGTCTGAGGGACGATCGGGCGGAATAAGATCAAGAACATCCGCATTCAATATATATATGCCGGTATTTACAGTATCACAAAATACCTGTTTCCAGCTGGGTTTTTCTATAAAGCGTTCAATTTTACCATCTGCCCCAGTCATTACAAGTCCATACTCAAGTGGATCTGGATGTCTGTACAGGATGATTGTAGCATCGGCTTGTTTACTACGGTGAAAGCTTACGCACTGGCTGAGGTCAAAGTTGCATACGGCGTCGCCAGAAATAACAATAAAATCATCGTCACCTATGAATTCCCTGCATAGGCTTACACTTCCAGCTGTACCCATAGGCTCTTTTTCAACAGAAAAGCTTATATTTATTCCGCTCACCGGGTTATCCTCGAAATGACGAATAAGCATATCGGGCATGAATTGCAGGGTTGCCATTACATCTGTAATTCCATGGCATTTAAGCAACTCGATAATGTGTTCGATAACCGGTGTGTCAAATATTTTTATCAATGGTTTTGGGCAGCCGGAGCTTATCGGATAAAGCCGGGTTCCCTTCCCGCCTGCCATAATTATTGCTTTCATATTCCCTCCGATTCAGGATTTATCATAGTTATTATTGACCTGAAGCATTGGAAATAATCATTTTATATAGGTTAAATTGCCTTGTAAGAGCGATTTTAAACTATTCTTGTTCGTCGAGTGTCAGGAAAAAGGATGGCATAAAATTTTCCATAAAATATTTTAGCTCATCAGATTCCAATTTCTCGAGCGCAAGGAATGTATCTTCGGTTGCTTGCTTAAATTCATTATTGCCGAGCTTCATCTCTTCCGCACACTTTATATATGCTGAGAGTTTATCGGCTGACTTTACGATGCTGCGTGTAACGTCATCGCTTTCTTCAAATATAAACGAACGGTAAGTGCTTTTAAGCTGATCTGGAAGAAAAGTCAAGAGCTTTTCTTTGGATAGTTCTTCCACGTCTTTGTAGGCACTTTTAATTTCAGGGCTAAAATATTTTATTGGAGTTGGAAGATCGCCTGTAAAGATTTCAGATGCATCATGAAACAGTGCGTATGTAGCACACACCTCCGGATTGACATCGGTTTTTCCAAAGACGTCTCTGCGGATTGAGGCAAGCGCATGGGCCAGCACAGCAGTCATATGAGAGTGCTCCTGAACATTTTCAGGTATGCTATTACGCTTGAGCCCCCAACGCATTATATATTTCATTCTAGAAATAAGCGCAAAAAAGTGGTATATTTTCATGATATTACCTCAAAATAGTATTGTTGTTAAATAAGTGATCTGTTATACTATTTTAGCATTATGTCATTCGGCTGTCCAGCTATAAAGATTTTTAATTTTTATGGAACATTCCATATGGGATATCGTCTTAATGTTCGCATGCCTATCCAGCATAAAACATGTAAAGGAGAATAAAACTAATGAAAAAAATTACAGCACTCTTTGTGGCATTACTTATGATTTCCATAGTATTTGCTGGTTGCACTACCACATCAACTACGGAAGCCACTACAACAGAAGCAACTACTCAGGCAACTACAGAAACCCCAAAAGACTATACGGTAGACGAAATACTTGATGCCATAAAAGAAGCTTATGGAGAGTCCTACCTCCCGAATATGGAGATCGATGAAACGATGCTTACCGATACTTTTGGCATAGATATGTCTAAAGTGGAGGATGTTGCAGCAGAAATGCCGATGATAGGATTTCATCCCGACCGAGTAATAGTTATTAAAGCTGTGAGCGGCGAAGGAGAAGCCATTGAGGAAGAGCTGAATGCCGCAAAGGAAACATTGATAAACGAAAGCCTGCAGTATCCGGCAAACCTTGCAAAGGTCAACGCTACGAAAGTTATCCGGCATGGAGATTATGTATGTTTTCTACTTGTAGGTGCGCCGGATGATGTCAGTGAAACCGAAGAAGACGCAGCAAAATTTGCAGAGGACGAGGTTTCTAAGGCAGTAGACGCCGTAAACGCCCTCTTTGAATAAAAATAGGGAGGGCGTATCAGCCCTCTCTTTTTAGGAGTAAGTATGGTATTCAGCAGCCTGAATTTTTTGTTTATGTTTCTACCGGTAATACTCATAGTGTATTTTCTCTCACCGCGAAAGCTGAAAAATCTTGTACTGTTCATATTTAGTCTGTTTTTCTACGCATGGGGAGAGCCTATATATGTAGTTTTGATGCTTTTTTCTACAGCTGTGGACTATGTACACGGAATATTAATCGATAAATACCGTGGCAAACGTGGATCTAGGATTGCACTGATTTCATCAGTAGTGATAAATCTGAGCCTGCTTGGTGTTTTTAAATATAGCGATTTTTTTATTCAGAATCTGAATTTTATATTTGGGACAAACATCCCGCTTCCAAATCTCCCTCTACCTATAGGGATTTCTTTTTATACTTTCCAAACGATGTCATACTCTATCGATGTGTACAGGAATGAAGTCAAAATTCAGAAAAATATAATAAGCTTTGGTGCATATGTAGCTCTCTTCCCTCAGCTCATTGCAGGTCCGATTGTGAGATATCAGACGGTAGCAGAACAGCTTGACTCAAGAAAAGAAAATCTTGATATGTTTTCCGATGGCGTTTCCAGATTTATGTCTGGATTGGGAAAAAAGGTGTTGCTCGCAAACAATATCGGTATGATATGGGATAATCTGTCAGTACGCCCTGCTGGAGAAATGACAGTTCTTGCTGCATGGCTGGGAATCGTAGCATATGCTTTTCAAATATATTTTGATTTTTCCGGTTATTCGGATATGGCAATAGGTCTTGGAAAAATGTTTGGGTTTACCTTCCTTGAAAATTTCAATTATCCGTATATTTCTAAAAGCATAACTGAGTTCTGGCGCAGATGGCATATTTCGCTTGGTACATGGTTTTTAGAATATGTGTATATACCGCTTGGCGGGAACCGAAGAGGAATTGGGAGACAGCTGATAAATATATTTACAGTGTGGGCACTTACTGGAATATGGCACGGTGCAAGCTGGAATTTTCTTGTCTGGGGGCTATATTATTGCGTGCTTCTTGTCTGTGAAAAGCTGTTTCTTCTTAAAGTGCTGAAAAAAGCCCCATCCGCTTTTGGACATATATATACCATATTGGCAACTCTTATAGGCTGGGGCATTTTTGCTTTTGATGACTTGTTCGATGGGATACAGTTCATAGGATATATGTTTGGCTTTGGTACTGCTGGCTCTGTAGACAGTTCTTCTATCTATTACCTTATGTCAAATCTACCAATGTTTATCCTTCTGGCTGTTGCATCCACCCCGCTTCCACGCAAATTATTTATGAGAATTTTTAAAAAGAAAAATGTGATGCTTACTGCTGCCCAATGTGCAGGTATAGCAGTTCTATTTTTGATATCGGTTGCTTATCTGGTAGATAGCAGTTATAATCCGTTCCTCTATTTCAGATTTTAGGAGGTCATATGAAAGCAAAAGCCATTACAATAACTTTCCTTTTGACAGTGTTTATTCTGGCAGCAATAAATCTGATAATACCGGACAGAGTTTTCTCTGAAAATGAAAACAGATATCTTGCGGGAAAACCAGAATTCTCTCTGTCAAACCTTTTAAATGGAAAATTTACAGAGGACTTTGAAAATTATGTTACCGATCAGTTTCCTTTTCGGGAAAAATGGATAGGTCTTAAAACTCTTTCAGAGCAGCTCCTTGCGAAAAAAGACTCCGGCGGAGTATATTTTGCAGATGACAATTATCTTATAGAGTGTTTTATCAATATAGACTCTGAAAGGTTTGAGCAAAATATAACTACACTTGCTGATTTTACAGAAAGGGTCATGTCGGAGCTTGGCATAGAGGTTCAAACAATGCTGGTACCTACAGCATCGTATGTACTTGCTGAAAAACTTCCCAAGTATACTCCAGAAGTCGATCAATCTGAGCTTCTTAACAGTGCTGAAAATGCAGGATTATCTTTTGTGGACGTATCAAGCCCACTAATTGAACACCGCTCAGAGTATATATACTATCGCACAGATCATCATTGGACGAGCCTCGGAGCAAAGTACGCATACGAATACTGGAGAGCATTAAACGGAAAAGACTTTTCCTCCGAGAATTATAATGAGGAAATTTTGTCGGAGGATTTTCTTGGCACTACTTATTCCAAAGTTGTACCTTTTGATGCGCAACCAGATATTATAACAGCGTATAATCCTGTTAGTTCTTATAGCGTTGAATATAATCTAGACGGAAACATAAATAAAAGCATATACGAAATGAGCTACCTTGAAAAGAAGGATAAATATTCGGTCTTTTTCAATGCCAATCAATCGGTTACTAAGGTATGTTCCGACAACAAAAATGACGAGAAATTACTCATAATTAAAGATTCATATGCAAACACATTTGCCCAATTTGCCGTACCAGATTATGAAGAAGTACACATGATTGATCTGCGATATTTTAAAATGCCTGTTGTCGACTATATCAAAGAAAATGGAATAACAGATGTCCTTATTCTATACAATCTTAGCGGATTTTCTAGTGATAAGGATATTGGAATTTTATCAAAATAAAAAGGCGATGAAAACATCGCCTTTTTATTTTGATATTTATGAAACACTTTTTGTCTCAGAGGTACGTCCTAGTATGCGACCATTTTCCGTAGGTGTCTCGAGTGCCAGCCGGCTCTCATCACGAATCACATCGGGGAGCTTGTTTTGGTTAACACACTCCGGTGTAATAATTACCTTAATAATACTCCTGTCGGAAGGTATCTCATACATTATATCCGTCATAATATTTTCTATAACGGCACGCAATCCACGAGCACCAATATTACGTTCCAGTGCTTTATCAGCAATCGCCTCAAGCGCCTCTCTTGTTACCTCAAGCTCCACCTCATCCAATTCAAGCAGTTTTGCGTATTGTTTTATAAGAGCATTCTTTGGTTCCGTCAAAATGCGGATAAGCTCTTCTTTGCTAAGAGACTGCAATGGAGCAATTACTGGTAAACGACCGACAAGCTCAGGAATTATACCAAACTTTAGAAGATCATACGGCTGTATATCCTTCAAAAGCGTATTGCGATCGAATTCGTTCTTCTTCTTGATATCGGCGCCAAAGCCAATTCCCTTTTTACCTATGCGATTTTCAATAACCTTTTCGATGCCATCAAAGGCACCTCCACATATAAAGAGTATGTTTGACGTATCTATCTGAATAAATTCCTGATGAGGATGCTTGCGTCCGCCCTGCGGCGGTACATTTGCAACTGTACCCTCAAGTATCTTGAGAAGCGCCTGTTGAACGCCTTCACCACTCACGTCACGTGTTATCGATGCGTTTTCGCTCTTCCGGGTAATCTTGTCTATTTCATCGATATAAATGATACCCTTTTCAGCAAGCTCTACATCATAATCAGCGGCCTGTATTAAGCGCAGAAGTATATTTTCAACATCTTCGCCAACGTAACCCGCTTCCGTAAGAGTCGTTGCATCAGCAATAGCAAATGGGACATTAAGGATCTTCGCTAAAGTTTGTGCAATAAAAGTCTTTCCTGAGCCTGTGGGACCCAGCATAAGAATGTTGCTTTTTTGAAGCTCAACATCGTTTATTTCGGTGGAATTTATCCTCTTGTAGTGATTATATACAGCTACCGCAAGAGTCTTTTTAGCCTCGTCCTGCCCTATTACATAGTCATCGAGAAAACGGCGTATATCTTTTGGCTTGAGTGCTTCTACAACACTTTTTGCAACGTGCGAATGGACATCATAATCATCATCCAGAATACTCATACACAGATGTATACACTCGTTACAAATATATGCTCCAGGACCTGCGATGAGACGATCCACTTGCTCCTGATGCTTTCCGCAGAAAGAGCAGCGTATAGATTTGTTATCGTTTCTTGTTGGCATTATATGCTCCTAGCTTTATCGCTGATATATTACCTTGTCTATAAGACCATAATTTTTGGCTTCTTCTGCTGTCATGAAGTTGTCGCGTTCTGTATCACGTGCAACCTCTTCGACTGGCTTGCCGCAGTTTTCAGCAAGAATGTGGTTCATTTTGTCTTTTATACGGATAATATGATCTGCATGGATCTTAATATCGGTAGCCTGACCCTGCATACCGCCGAGAGGCTGATGTATCATTATCTCAGAATTTGGAAGCGCCATGCGCTTGCCCTTAGTTCCCGCAGAAAGCAGAAACGCACCCATGCTGGCAGCCATACCGATACAGATAGTTGAAACATCACACTTAATGTACTGCATTGTGTCATAAATTGCCATACCCGAGCTTATGGAACCACCGGGGCTGTTGATATAAAACTGAATGTCCTTGTCAGGATCCTGCCCCTCGAGGAAAAGCAGCTGCGCTACAACGAGACTCGCTGTCACATCATTTACTTCCTCTGAGAGGAAAATTATCCGGTCGTTAAGCAAACGTGAAAAAATGTCGTATGAACGCTCTCCACGGTTTGTCTGTTCGACTACTACTGGTACCAAACTCATAAGATCACTCCTTGATGGAAAAGGCTATTCTGTCTTCTGCTCTTCCGGTTCAACCTTTTTACGGGTCTTTTTCGGCTTTGCTTCAGTCTCATCCTTTTCTTCTGATTTTTTAGTCCTTGTTTTCTTGGGCTTTTCTTCTTCCTCTGCTTTTGGAGATTCGGCAATGGCACTTTCCCGTACGAGGTCTGAGGCCTTCTGCATGCCCATATCTCTCTTTAGGGAATCAACCGGCAGAAGTATCTTAACCTGTTCTACCGGCATATTATACTGTTCGGAGATTTTATTATACTCGGCATCAACATCTTCGTCGCTAAATTCGAAGTTTTCTATTTCAGCTATTTTTTCAAGAGCAAGGTTCATCTTCAGCTGATGCTCCGCCTGGGGGCGATACATCTGCCTCATGTCTTCAAGCTTCATCCCCATCATTTCAGCATATGAATTGAAATCCATCCCCTGTGCGCTGAGCTGATATGTGAAATTTTCAATTATAGAATCGATCTGATTCTCAATCATTGCGTCAGGAAGCTCAACTTCGGTGTTTTCAAGCAGCTTTTCGAGAACAGAATTTTCAAATATGTTCTGCGCACTTTCTTCTCTCGAAGCGATAAGCTGTTTTTTTACATCTTCCTTATATTCGTCAAGGGTGTCGAATTCAGAAACGTCTTTTGCAAACTCGTCGTCAAGATCAGGAAGGATTGATTCTTTTATTTCATGTACTTTTACCTTAAATACTACTGCTTTACCAGCAAGCTCCTCTGCATGATATTCTTCAGGAAAAGTAACATTCAGGTCGCGCTCGTCGCCGGCTTTTGTCCCGATAAGCTGTTCCTCAAATCCAGGGATAAACTGACCAGAGCCGAGTTCAAGGCTGAAAGCCTCGCCCTTGCCTCCCTCAAATGGTTCACCATTGAGAAACCCCTCAAAATCTATTACTGCTGTATCGCCTTCTTTCGCTTCACGATCAACAGTTTCGATTCTTGCGTTACGCTTGCGTGTACGCTCAATCTCAGCGTCCACATCGGCATCCGTAACCTCAAACACCGGCTTTTCCGCCTTGATTCCCTTGTAATTGGAAACAGAAACTTCTGGCTTAACAGTTACTATAGCCTTGAAAGTATAACCATTTTCATTGATATCGATAACATCCATTTCGGCTTTTGCAACCGGCTCTATTCCAGCCTCAGCAAGCGCTGCTTCATAAGCCGCAGGATAGGATTCGTTTACTGCATCTTCCCAGAAAAATGATGCGCCATAGAGCTTTTCGATCATCTTGCGCGGAGCTTTTCCCTTACGAAAACCCGGCACGGTTATCTTTTTTGAGTTCTTTTTATAGGCTGACTGGCATGCCGCTTCAAATTCATCAGCAGTGACTTCGATGGTCAGCTCTATTGTGCTTTTTTCTTTTTTCTCGGTGTTTTTCAAATTCATTGTTCTTCCTCCTGACAATAGCCGTGCTCTGCCCGACTATTCGTATCTAATATATTCTATCAAAAATTTAACAGGATTACCATACCTTTTCAAATAATTTTTATGGGCTTAAAATTTAAATAATCAGCAGACACAAGTTGAAATTCAGTATGATGAACCTTGCCTTGAATTGCCCTCCTGTGGCTGAAACCATGAAGATGACCATAGCAGCACAATGCGACATTGTAATTATCAAGAAGATGCAGAATATCTGGGCATTCATAGCCCTGAAAAATCGGTGGATAGTGCAAAAATACCAATATTTTTTCTATAGAATGAGCCTTTGCGGCTTTTAAGGATGTCTCCAGTCTCATAACCTCTCTGCGATATACCTTTTCGTCGCGCTCATTTCCATATTCCTCTTCAAAAAACCATCCTCTTGTACCGCATATAGCCATATTCTCATAAAAAAAACAGTTGTTATGCAAAATTTCAATATTGCATATCTCTTTTTCTGCAAAAAAGCGCTTCATTTTTGCTGCAGTAGTCCACCAGTAATCGTGATTACCTTTCAATATTATTTTTTTACCTGGCAGATGTGATATAAAGAGAAAATCTTTTTCAGACTCATCAAGGCTCATCCCCCAAGATATATCTCCACAAAGTACTACCGTATCATCGTCTGTTATTTCGCTGAACCCTGCTTCAATTTTTTCAACATATCCAACCCATGCACCACCAAAAACATCCATAGGCTTTTCGGTATTTAATGACAGGTGCAAATCACCTATCGTATATAGCGACATAGATACCTCCATCTCGAATATTTTTTCTTTAATCGCAGAAACTAAATCTGCCAGAAGGCAGAACTTGAAAGGAGATAACAAAATGTATAATCACGACAAAAAAGGTACTCTTCCTGGAGTTTCATGCACGGCTGCGAACTGCATTTATCACTGCCAGGGCAATGAATGCAAGGCGCCCTCTATTCTTGTTGGCACCGATAGTGCTGACTCAAAAAAGGCAACAATGTGCTCTACCTTTGAATGCTCTAGCAACTGCAAGTAAAAATAAGCCGGAAACGTAAGCTGGGTTATCCCAGCTTACGTTTTTGCAAACTGTAATACTGCGCCTGCCATATCTCCCTTTTCTATGGCTCCGGTGAAACGTTCTGGCAGTCCTGCAAGATCTGTTATACTTGATGGTGCAGTTACGTGTGTAACTTTCTCCATCTGCTTTATAAGCTCAAGCCCTTCACCAGAAAAGCTCTCTCCAAGAGCATTCAGAACACTAGAACAAAATTTGTATGGGTTTGCTGTCGAGACGATTATTGTTTTTGTTGTATCTCCGGTTTGCTGTACATATTTTTGCTTTACACCGGCGGCAACGGCCGTATGAGGATCAATTAAATATGAATCGCGCTCCCATGTTGTCTTTATTACTTCTGCGGTCTCTTTGTCATCGCAGAAATCTGCCCAAAAAATACTATTGACTTTTTCCATGACTTCAGAATCTACCGAGTATTTTCCGAAACTATTAAGCATCTGCATAAAGGATGCAACCTGGCTATCGTTGCCTCCGTTTATATCAAACAGCAGCCTTTCCAGGTTGCTAGATATGAGAATATCCATAGATGGAGATATGGTAGTGTGAAATTCCCTGTTCCTATCGTAAATACCGGTATGAATGAAATCGGTTAAAATATTATTCTCGTTTGATGCGCAAATAAGACGGTTTACTGGAAGCCCCATGCGCATAGCATAGTAGGCGGCAAGAATGTTTCCAAAATTACCTGTTGGAACACAGAAGTTCAGTTTTTCTCCGACAGAGACCTTTTGTGATTTAAGCATATCACAATAGGTGGAGATATAGTAAACTATCTGAGGGAGGAGTCTGCCCCAATTAATAGAATTTGCAGAGGAAAAGCGACATCCTGCCTTTAATACCTCATCATGTATGGAAGGAGAGGAAAAAATACTTTTTACACCCGTTTGAGTATCATCGAAATTTCCAAGAACTCCTTTTACAGATACATTGTGTCCGCGCTGCGTAGTCATTTGGAGCTTCTGTATTTGGGATACTCCATCTTCAGGGTAAAAAACCATTATTTTTGTATCGGGAATATCCCGAAACCCTTCAAGAGCAGCCTTTCCTGTATCGCCTGAGGTGGCAGTAAGTATCAGTGCGGTCTCCTGTTGACCGCTTTTTTTCAACGACGCTGTAAGAAGATAAGGCAACATTTGTAGAGCCATATCTTTAAAGGCACAGGTGGGTCCGTGCCAAAGCTCAAGATAAATATCGTTTTTCGTCGATACAATGGGGGCAGGATCACGACTGCCAAACTTATCCGACGAATATGCCTTTTCTGCAAAGCTGCGAAGCTCATCCAGCGAAAATTCATCTAAGAACATGTTCATTACATATGCTGCCCGTTCGGCATAGCTTAGCTCTGTCAACGCAGC
>CALXAZ010000001.1 GCA_944386395.1 uncultured Clostridia bacterium | reverse complement strand
TGAGCAAAAAAGCCAAGAGCACCGAGACGATATGGGACAGTTACCAGTATAACGCCACGGCGACAGAAAGCTTCACCGTCAAATTCCATCTCATAGCTGTATCCACCGCTGTATCCACCGCCGTGTATCCACATCATAACCGGTAGCTTTTCTTCGGGCTGTGTGTCAGGTGTCCAAATATTCAGATAAAGGCAATCTTCGTCCTCGGCAACAGCGGCAGGAAAGAATTCTTTTGCATAGAAGCCGAGATCTCCTCGCCTCTGGACAGAAATAGGAGGAAACTCGTCGCATTTGCGAATACCGTCCCACTGTTCAGGTACCGCAGCACTTCGCCAGCGATATTCGCCAACAGGAGGATGAGCAAAAGGAACACCCTTGAATATTGTGTACGCGGGATTACCCGCCGGAACACCCTCAAGCTTTCCTTCTGCCACCTGGACTATTCTGTTAATAATTCTAGTAGACAAATAAACCACCCTTTCTATACATATATGTGCTTTAGTATGTTTTTAATGTAGATATAGTGGAAAGTAAAGAGATGTTTCGGACATGCAAAAGACTTGGAGCACTATCTATGGATATGTAAAAAGTAAAGCTTCATACTGCGACCGGATAAATATCTTTTTATCAAAGCAGGCACAGCATTCAGCTTTTTGCAGTGAGCTCGTCGCGCGTCAGCTTTTTTATCCATTTAAAACGGTTGACCTTTACAATTGCTACAAAGCATTTGAGAATCTGATCGCATTTCAGGCAGGCAAAAACTATCCACGGTTCAGCCTTAAAAACAAATGCTGCCAGGAGGGCGGAAGGTATCACTACGCCCCAGACAAATATCGTATCGTTTACAAATACAAAGTGGGTTGCACCACCAGCGCGCACGATTCCTGTGAGAGCTGACATCTGATATCCAGTGCCAACGACAGTTACAGAGAGAACAGTGAGAAACTGCCTTGCATAGCCTAAAGTAGCACTGTCCAAATCATATATTAGGAGTATTATATCCTTTAGCGTAAAAAGGATAAGACCTGTCACGGCACCGCCTATGAGAAAAATGATCTGAAGGGTTTTCGCATACATTTTGACAAGATCGTATTTTTCTTCTCCAACAGTTTTTCCAATTATTATTGAGGTAGCATTTGCTATACCGTATACACCGAAAGAGACCATCGAAAATACAACATTCGCAATGCTTATGGCAGCTATTGCATTTGATCCGAGCCTGCCGATTATCATTCCTTGAGCCGTCATATTCAGACTCCAAATTAGATCGCCTGCGAGTATCGGAATTCCATAGTGAAAAAAATCCTTTAGAAGGAGCTTGTTTGCAGAACCGAAAAGATCCTTCACCTTAAGATGCAGCTTTTTATCAATGCGTTTGACATAAAACACCATTATCAATGTTTCAATTATTCTCGCAATAAGAGTAGCTATCGCAGCGCCTCGAATACCGAGGGCAGGGGCACCTAAATTTCCAAATATAAGTACCCAGTTGAGCGAGACGTTTATAATAAGAGTGGACAATGAGACCATAGTTCCTATGCGGACGGTTTCAACACAGCGCATAGAAGCTATCAGAGACTCTGTTATTGCAAAAAATATGTAGCTAAAGCAGATTATCTGGAGATATTTAAATGCCTCGTCTATAACGGCAGATTCATTCGTATATAGGGAAAGGACCTGTCTGGGAAAGAAAAAAGCGAGAGCAAAAAATAGAAGAGCAAGCCCGAAAGCGAACTTAAATGTAATTCCAACAATATTTTTTACGCTGGAGATGTCGCGTTTTCCCCAATATTGAGTGGAAAGGACGGCGCAGCAGGTGCCGAGGCCCTTTACCAACATCTGGAGGATAGTCATCACCTGGTTTGCCATATATACGCCAGATAGTGAGAGCTCGCCAAGCGATCCCACCATTATGTTATCAGCAAGCCCCACAGAATAAGTGATAATATTTTGAAGAGCGATTGGAAGTGCAAGAAGAAAAAGCCTTTTATAAAATGTTTTGTCCTTCACAAGCCAGGCAGCAGCCATGTTAGCCAGTCCCTTCTTTTCAATATCTCTATAACTTGTACAAGAATATGCTTTAATTGTACGTTTAATATGGGCAAAAGTCAACAAGAATTTTGTTGAGCAATTTAGCTGTTTAGCAGTATGAAAAGCATATGGGGAAATAGAAATAACTGAGTTGACGGACAGGCGAGAGAGCGATATACTTTTAGTACAAGGTATTTAGAGGAGAGAGTATATATGGCATATATGATAGAAAATATTAGGCTTTGGCTTCCAGGCTTTGGCACGAGGCTGCTTGTTGCGGCAGTCATATTGATAATTGGCATATGGTTATCTGGAGTTGTGGCACGCATAATGAAAAAATTTCTCGGGAAATTTGAGCTAGATCGTTCTATAATAGTATTTCTCGCAAATACTGTCAGAATTACCTGCCTTGTAATAGTTGCAATAAGTTCAATATCGTACCTTGGAATTTCTACTACCGGAATCATTGCCGCTTTCAGTGCGTGCGCGGTTGCGATAGGTCTTGCGCTGAAGGATAGCCTTGGTAATGTCGCGGGAGGGATCATGCTGCTTTTTTCAAAGGCAATGGCCACTGGAGACACTATAGAGGTTGATGGTAATATTGGGACAGTGAAGCAGATAGACATACTGCACACTATACTAAATACTCCGGATAATAAGCAAATAATTATACCAAATGGTCAGCTTATAAATCAAACTATTATTAACTACTCAAAGGAGGAGAGACGAAGGCTGGATTTAGTATATTCTATATCGTATAATGCTGATATTGCTGAAGCAAAAGCTGTGATAATGTCTGAGCTAAAAAAAGAAGACAGGATAATTACTGATGTTCCACCGGTGATTGGTGTACTCAGCCATGGAGAAAGTGCGGTAAATATTACGGTGCGTGCATGGTGTCTCAGCTCTGACTATTTTGATGTTATGCTTACGTTGAACGAGCGTGTAAAGCTTGCATTTGATGAAAACAGGATAGAAATCCCATATAATAAATTGGATGTTTATCTGAAAAGCTAAAAGTAGAAGTAAAAATAATAGTTAAAATTAACAAAAAATATTGAAATTTTATATGAGCTGTGCCATAATATAGATACAGGGTATAATCTCTGACATAATATGAAAAGGGGCGTTAAAATGGGCAAGTATCGCGTTATAGCTATCGAAAGACAGTATGCAAGCGGTGGCAAAGAAATCGGGAAACTGGTCGCAGAAAAGCTTGGAATACCATTTTATAACAGAGAAATACTCGAAATGGCAGCAAAAAAGCTTGGGGTGCGTCCAGAAAACATAGAGCATGCTGAAGAGTCTGCTGCAAAAAGCCTTCTTTCTAGCTTTGCAATGATGTCGAGAATCGACGGAGATCCAGAAAAGGTGTTGCCACTTCAGGATAGGCTATTTATAACAGAAAGTAAAATTATAACAGATTTAACGAGAACTCAGAGCTGTGTCATAGTAGGTAGAGGTGCGGGAGATATCCTCCGGGAGGACGAAAGTTGTCTGAGAGTGTTTATCTATGCTGATGTATATAGCCGCATAGAGAGAGCTGTCAACGAGTATATGTGTGCGCCGGAGGATGCCGAGCGTATACTGAAACAGCATGATAGGCGTCGCTCAAGTTTTTACGATTCACACTCACTAAAAAAGTGGTCAGATATGAATACGTATGATGTTTGTCTGAATAGCGGGGCGCTAGGATCAAGAGTGTGCGCCCGGACGATAATCGATATCTTTTCCAAATAATAGATATATTTGCGCGGGGGGCGATGGTGCCCCTCGCTTGTTTTTCTGCTATAGATTCTATAGCTCTAGAGAAACGGAGCAAAAAATAAAAACTAGGTTGACAACAAAAAGTTTATGTGATATCCTAGCACAT